>UQRJ01000118.1 GCA_900543345.1 uncultured Sporolactobacillus sp.
AGATGTCTTAGGGTCTCGTGGGCTCGGAGATGTGTATAAGAGACAGATTGAATACTGCGAAGCTCATGATTCGATCAACCAGTAACAGGCTCAGCTGTTGTCGCTGGGCCTGTTGTTCTTCTTAACCGCACTTCTTCGACCGACTGATACCTCCATTTCCGTCTGCGTCACAGCACATTGCCCGCTTGCTTTGCGGGGAACTCAGCCCCGCTTGTCACTTCCGTACCCACTTTGCGGGCACGTTCCCGCTTGCTCGATTCATAGCGATAAAACGAAAGCATGCCCGCATTATCCAACAACATCGCGCCATTTCCAAACTGCTGCTAACCGTTAAAGCGGCGATGGCGCCGCTTCATTCCCTTCGTCCATGTCGATGATTCCGCTTTTTTCCAGCAGTTCGACGACTCGTCGCGCGCTTTCCGCCGCCGTCTCCTGCGACGTATCAATGGTAAGTTCCGGATGTTCCGGCGGTTCATAGGGCGAATCAATGCCGGTAAATTGCTTAATCTCTCCTTCCCGCGCCTTGCGATATAATCCCTTCGGATCGCGCCGCTCACAGACATCTAGCGGACAGTTGACATAGATCTCGAAAAATTCGCGGGCACCGACGCGCTTTCTTGCCGCCTTGCGATCCGCCCGAAACGGAGAAATAAAAGCCGTCAGCACCACGGCATTACTGTCGACAAACAGGCGGGCTACCTCGCTGATTCGGCGAATATTCTCTCTCCGATCCGCCTCAGTGAATCCCAAGTCGCTATTTAAACCCGAGCGGATATTGTCTCCGTCGAGCAAATAGGTGCGGATACCTCTGGCAAAGAGTTCCGACTCAACTCGATTAGCGAGCGTTGATTTACCCGAACCGGATAGTCCCGTGAACCAGGCAACGGCACTGCGGTGGCCGCTCTTTGCCTCTCTGTCCGTTTGGGTAACGGACGTATTATGCCAAATTATATGTTCAGCAGCCGTCATTTTGAACACCGCTCCCTATTTAACTTGCTGGGCTTTTTGCGCCAATCCGTCGATCAGTACGCGAACGACTTCGGGCCGACTGAAAGTTTCAGGCGGTCTGATGCCGTTACGCAGCATTTCTCTCACCTTGGTCCCGGAAAGAGAGACATGAAACGAAGCGTCGTGCGGACAGGTTTTGCTCGAAGCCATACAGCCGCATTTTTTGCAATAAAAGCTATTTTCAAAGAATAACGTTCGAATGTCCAGTTCGGCACGGGAAAAATTGGAAAATATCTTTTGCGCGTCATAAGGGCCGTAATAGTCTTTCACGCCGGCATGATCCCTGCCGACGATAAAATGCGTGCAACCGAAATTCTGCCGGCAGATGGCGTGAAAGACTGCTTCGCGCGGGCCCGCGTAACGCATCGCCGCCGGAAATACGGCGAATGCCGTCCGTTCTTTGACATAATAATGGTCGATCAGGACGTGATAGCTCCGCATGCGGATATCGGCCGGAATGTCATCCCGCTTCGTTTCCCCGACCAGCGGATTAATAAAGAGGCCGTCGACCGTTTCAAGCGCCGTTTTCTGAATGTACTCATGAGCGCGATGAATTGGATTGCGCGTTTGGAAACCAACAATAGTCTTCCAATGTTTTTCGTCAAACAGCCGGCGCGTTTCCGCCGGATCGAGATAATCGGACGCAAATTCTGCCGGCCGGTCGGATCGTCTCAACAGTTCGATTGGTCCGGACAGATAAACCTCTCCGCGGTCGTACAGCCTTTTCACGCCTGGATGGGCGGGATCCGTCGTCAGGTAGACTTGTTGCGCTTCATGCTTTTTATCTGGGCGAAATTTCCCCGTAATATTGATAATCCCGTACACGTTCCCCTCATAAACCAATTTGGCCCGTTCTCCCGCCGATACGCTGCCGGCGACTTGATCAGTCACCGGCAGTGTAATCGGGATAGTCCACGCCAATCCGGAGGTCAACCGCATTGTCTCCACTACTGAATGATAATTTTCTTCGTCGAGAAATCCGGTCAACGGACTATAGGTCCCGTTGGCAATCAACTCCAGATCGCTCAGTGCCACTCGATCAATCTGAATCTCTTTTTTCAGTCCGGCGGCCGACTCATCAAAGCGCTGACGATTGATAAGCAGACCGCCGTGCGGTTTATTCGCCATATTTCCACATCCCTTTTATTGCTGCGGCGGCCGAAAAGGGAAAAATTTTATTCATGATCATATCAAAAAGATAACTCGCTACGAATTCCGCTCTCTGCTGCGAAAATAACAGGCGAAAGGAAAAATCGCCGGAGTTATCGATTCCCTTTTTTATGACGGCCGACTGCGCTGCCTTGTTCATTGTTTTTTCTCGACATTGCTTCAGTGATTTCGCAGGATCTTTTCCGCATCGTCTAATTTTCATCTTGTAAATGAAGTCCGCATTCTGTTTTATCGAAGGCGCTCCATCTGCCCGCCCGCTGATCTTCGCCTTTCTCAATCGGCCGCGTGCAGTACGTGCAGCCAATACTCGGATAATTGCGATCATGAAGCGGATTATACGGCAAACCGTGCCGACGGACATACGACCAGACTTCCGCCCATGTCCAATAAATCAGCGGACAAATTTTAATCGAATGAAACTTTTCATCTCTGTTCACATAAGAAACCGAACGCCGCAGCGGCGACTGTTCATGCCTCAGGCCGGAAATCCAAGCATTGTAATCTTTCAAACGCCCGGCCAGTGGATCCACTTTGCGAATTTTACAACAAAGATCCGGCCGCCTGCTCCAAAGCGCCGGTCCGTATTTCTCCGCCTGCTGCTCCGGTGTCAGGGCGGGTTTGACTCTGATAACAGTTAATTGCGGATATTTTTTTTCTACCCGGTCGATGAGATCGTAAGTTTCGCTAAAATGAAAATCGGTATCCAGAAAAATCACCGCGGCGTCTTTCTTTATCGAATAGATTAAGTCGATCAGGACTATACCCTCTACACCAAAACTACAGGAGTAAACAACTTTATCCCCATACATGCGGTACGCCCATTCAAGCACCGCATCGGCTCCCTTAAATGGCGTATGGTTATTAAAAGTCGGAAGAGCCGTTTGGTTTTCCCATTGATCGTATGTGAGTAAATCTGACGTTGTTCACGCCTCTTTTCGCTAAAATTATGCAGTTAGGCAAAAAAGTCGCGGTTCAGTTGGATAAACTGACGTTGACTTTCCGGAATCTCATCTTCCGGATAAATCGCTTCAACTGGGCACACCGCCTGGCAAGCCCCGCAGTCGATACAATCGTCGGGATTGATGAAAAACATATCTTCTCCTTCGGAAATGCAATCAACCGGGCAAGTTTCCACGCATTCTCCCGCTTTTTCATCCTTGCAGGCGGAAGTAATCACAAAAGCCATCGCTTTCATCCTCCTTTCAATTTGATTCCACTAGACAAAGCTGCCGACCGACTGAGTCAAAGGTATTATGTTTCGGATGGCTTTACACTGATTCTGTTTCTACGCCGGCTTTGTGACCCATTGTAAAATGCATTCTGCTTAATGTCAATTATTCACCTTTGTTTAATTAGTTTTTGATTGAATAATGTACAGTATCATGATAGGATTAAATAAATTTGATTGTCCTGCAACGAATGCCAACTGATCATTTCTTAAAAGAAAGAAAGATTTTACAGGGGGGAAATTTTTTCATGAAAAAAATAAGTTTAACCATCGTTTTGCTTCTGATCGTCGGGATATTGGGCGCCTGCGGATCAGGAAATGCAAAACAGGGTTCAAATAGTACCGGCGGCAAAAATGCCGTCCACTTGCTAAATGTTTCGTACGACCCGACGCGGGAACTTTACAAAAGCTATAACCAATCGTTCGCCAATTACTGGAAAAAGGAAACCGGGCAGACCGTTATCGTCAAACAATCGCACGGCGGTTCGGGTGCCCAGGCCCGGGCAGTTATCGACGGCCTGAACGCAGATGTCGTGACCCTGGCTCTATCCGGCGATATCAACTCGATCGTCACGTCAACGCATAAAATCGCGACGAACTGGCAGGGCAGGCTCCCCGATCATTCCGCTCCCTATACATCGACCATCGCATTCCTTGTTCGGAAGGGGAATCCGAAGCATATACGGGACTGGGACGATCTGACCAGAAAGGGCGTCGGCGTCGTCACGCCGAATCCGAAAACTTCCGGCGGCGCCCGTTGGAATTTCCTCGCCGCCTGGGCTTACGCCGATAAAAAATATAAAGGCGATCAGTCGAAGGACAAGCAATTCGTCAAGGCATTATTCAAAAATGTTAAAGTGCTTGACTCTGGCGCACGCGGTGCAACCACGTCATTCACGACGCGCGGCGTCGGCGACGTCCTCATCGCCTGGGAAAACGAGGCGCTGCTCAGCCTGAACGAAAAGGGCGGGAAAGACAAATACGAAATTGTCTATCCGTCAATCAGTATTCTGACCGAACCGACGGTCGCCGTCGTCGATCAAAATGCCAAGAATAATAAGACAACCAAGGTCGCGACCGCCTATCTAAAACATCTGTATACCAAATCGGCTCAGAAAATCATTGCCCAGAACTATTATCGCCCGCGCAATCAGAGCGTGCTGAAAAAATACAGCCAACTCTACCCTGACATTCCGTTGGTTAAAATCGACGATCCGCTGTTCGGCGGATGGAGTCAGGCGCAGAAGAAATTCTTTAATGACAATGGCGTTTTCGATCAAATCTATACCGGGAAACAATGATCTTGCTAAACACTCGGACGAACTAGAGAGGGGAACGGGAATGTCTTTGCTACGGATTGGAAAGGGGAACAGGAGAAGAAAAGGAAAGCAGCAGATGCCGGGGTTCGGGCTCTCACTCGGCCTGTCGCTATCCTACCTTTCCTTGTTGATATTAATTCCCCTATCGATGATTTTTATCTATACGTCTCGATTGGGATGGAGCGGATTTCTGCGGGAAATCAGTCAGCCGATTGTTGTAGCGGCTTGTTTGCTCAGTTTCAAAACCGCGCTGATTGCCGCGGTCATCAATCTGATTTTCGGGGTCCTTACCGCCTGGGTATTGGTTCGTTACTCGTTTCCCGGTCGGAAGTTGTTTGACGGTCTGCTCGATCTGCCATTTGCGCTTCCCACGTCCGTAGCCGGCATTACGCTGGCAACACTCTACTCGACGCAGGGCTGGATCGGGCGGCTGCTTCCATTCAAAGTTTCTTATACACAAGTCGGAATTATTGTCGCCTTGATTTTTATCGGCATGCCGTTTGTCGTCCGCATCGTTGAACCTGTGCTGCAAAGTATGGGAGCGGAAAAAGAAGAAGCATCGGCAACTTTGGGAGCCAGTCGTTTGCAGACATTGATTTACGTCGTTTTTCCAAACATGCGTATGGCGGCATTTTCCGGTTTCGCGTTAGCTTTTTCCCGTGCACTTGGAGAGTACGGCTCGGTGGTGTTTATTGCCGGCAATATGCCTTTGAAAACCGAAATCGCTCCGCTGGTCATCATGCAAAAACTGGAAGCCTTCGATTATGACGGAGCGACGTCGGTTGCTCTGGTCTTACTAATTGCTTCCTTTCTCATTTTATTTTTGATTAATTTCTCGCAGTGGCTAGTCGGACGAAAATACGCCAATGATTAAAAGAAGGTGGCTATTATCGCACAATTCGCACAGTCCGATCCAATTGGAACCAAAGCAGCGTCCTTTGCGCCTGCAAAAGGGTTTAAAAACGAATTAACCGAGCCGGCGTGGATCAGGGTAACATTGATCATTATCGTGATTGCCTTTATTTCGTTTTTTCTGGTCCTTCCATTAATTTTTATTTTTATAAAGGCTTTTCAAGACGGTTTCCAGGCTTATATCGCGGCCATTTCCAGTCCCGAGTCGCTTTCCGCAATTTGGCTGACTGTGAACGTTCTGCTCATTGTTGTACCGGTCAACACCGTTTTTGGCGTCTGGTTGGCTTGGACAGTCACGAAATATCGATTTCGAGGAAAAAGTTTACTGATTACGCTGGCCGATTTGCCTTTCTCGATCTCTCCGGTCATCGGTGGTTTGATTTTCGTCCTGCTGCTGGGCAATCACGGACAACTGGGCAAATGGCTGCTCGATCATCATATTCAGCTTGTATTCAACACGGCGGGAATTGTGCTGGCTACTTTATTTGTCACCTACCCCTTTGTCTCTCGTGAACTGATTCCGCTGATGGACGGTCTGGGCAGCACCGAGGAGGAAGCCTCTTTGATTTTAGGGGCCGGTCCCTTCCAGACTTTTTTTAAAGTGACGCTTCCGAACATCAAATGGGGACTGCTTTACGGCATCATCCTCTGCAGTGCCCGTTCGATCGGCGATTTCGGTGCCGTTTCCGTGGTATCCGGCCACATCGTCGGTCAGACCAATACAATGCCGCTCCAGGTTGAGGCTTTTTATAACGGTTATCAGATGACGGCGGCTTTCGCCTTGTCTTCCTTAATGTCCGTTGTTGCGGTGGCAGCACTGATTTTAAATAACTATTTCGACCGAAAAAGATCCGTCACGGTAAAAATGGAGGGAAGGCGAGCAAGATGAGCATCGAACTGAGTCATCTTTCTAAGTCCTATAATGGTTGCAAAATTCTGCGCGATATCAATCTGACCATTCAAAGTGGCGAACTGATCGCCCTGCTCGGGCCTTCCGGTTCGGGGAAAACATCGCTGCTGCGCATTGTCGCCGGATTGGAGACACCCGATGAAGGACAAATCTTTTTTCACGGTAAAAATTTAACCGGTACCCGCATCAGAGAGCGGAAGGTCGGTTTTGTTTTTCAGCATTATGCCTTATTTCAACAGATGAATGTGTTCGACAACATTGCCTACGGGCTGCGGGTCCAACCGCGGAGCATTCGGCCTTCGAAGTCGGAGATTGTCAAAAAAGTGACCGATTTACTCGAATTGGTCCGGCTGGCATCGTACGCAAAACGCTATCCGTCACAATTATCAGGCGGCCAGCAGCAACGCGTCGCTTTGGCTCGGGCACTGGCCACCGCGCCAAACGTACTGCTTCTCGACGAGCCGTTCGGCGCACTCGACACCAAGGTCAGAAAAGAATTAAGATATTGGTTGCGGCACTTGCACAAATCGATGAACGTCACCAGCATTTTCGTCACCCATGATCAGGAAGAAGCCTTTGAAATTGCCGATCGTGTGGTGATTATCCACGATGGCCGAATCGAACAGATCGGCACGCCCGGAGACGTATATGAACATCCGGCCAATCCTTTTGTCTATGATTTTATCGGCAGTTCAAACCAATTCGCAGGAGAAATTATCGACGGCAGATTCATCGATGGGAACTTCGAAGTGGACGCTCCGGAATACACGGATGATGAAACAAGCGGGTTGGGCTTTGTCAGACCGTATCACTTCGCCATCGAAAGCAGCCGTTCCGGAAAAGATTCGCTGCTTGTCAGAGTGAGCGACATCCATGCCGTCGGGCCTACCGTTCATCTTGAGGTTGAACGGCTCGACACCCGCAGCCTGATCAACGTCGAAATGAATCGGGAGCAGTACGCGGAACTGGATTTACGCCTTGATCAACTGATCCACATCAGGCCGAAAAAAATGCACATATTTCCCGTAGAAAGTCGGCAAAAGGTGTCGAAGTCGAAATAAATAGTCGATTTTCCGCGTCCGGCCAACTGATTCAGCAATTGGTCATTCAGACTCTTTTTATTGTTATGGCCCATTCCGTCGAACCGCGGTGCCTGTCTTTTCAGCAAGCGCCAATCATGTTACATTGTCCATAGATTCATTGGCAGCAGGAGGAAGTAATGAATATCTTATGGGATTTCGACGGTACCCTTTTCGATACCTACCCCGTTTATACAAAACTGATGAAACAAGTATTGGGACCTGCATTCAGTGAAGATGAAATCTATCGGCAACTGAAAATCTCGTTCGAACATGCTTTTGCCGTCTTTCATCTCACCAGGCAGCAGATGGGTTATTTTTTTGCATTGTATCGGCGCACGCCGGCGCTATCCTTCCGTCCGTTCCCCGGTGTTAAAGAAGTGCTCCGCGCAGCCGACACCAACGTCATTATGACGCATAACGATCGTAAAAGTTTACTAAAGATGTTGAAGCTTTACCGATTAAACGATTGCTTTGCCGAAGCGGTGACCGGTGACGACGGATTTCCACGCAAGCCTGATCCTGCCGCTTATCGTTATTTAAGCAGCCGACATCCTGTCGATCTGGTCGTCGGCGATCGCCGAATCGACATTATTCCCGGGAAAAAGCTCGGCATGAAAACCTGTCTCTTATACACATCTCCGAGCCCACGAGACCCTAAGACATCT
>UQRJ01000119.1 GCA_900543345.1 uncultured Sporolactobacillus sp.
GAGATGTCTTAGGGTCTCGTGGGCTCGGAGATGTGTATAAGAGACAGATATAGGTCCCGTTATAACTGATAAACGTGTGGATATTGAGCGCCGTTTTCAGCTTGTCAAACATAAACGGTGCTCGTCCCGTCGCAATCGCCGCGATAATTCCGTTGCGTTGTAAAGCAGAAATCGCCTGCAAAGTCGATTCGGGAAGCGACTTTTTACGATCATATAACGTGCTGTCGATATCGAAAAAAACAATCTTCACATTCTTCAACAAGTGTCCCTCCTGATCACGCCATTCTTGTTTATTATAACAGTTCTCCCGGCCGGTGCCGACTCTGCGTATGATTTTCAACAAGCCGTCAAAACTGAGTAAAGGGAGGCGTTCGACCTGTCGGCCATGAAAAACCGTACCGTTTCATATATAATAAAGAATAGAATCCTTTTTTGAGGGGAGCGGGAACAATTGGTTTATAAAGTACTTTATCAGAAATCATTGAGGGAAGTCCCGGTTCGGGAAAATACGCAGGCGATGTATCTTGAGGCCAAAGACATCCGTGACGTAAGAAAAAAGCTGACGGTCAAGCCTTACAATGGGCTTAACATTGAATTCATTCAGCCGCTGACCGGTAAATTTCTCGAGTTCGAGAAAAAAACAAGCGACTACAAACTGGAGAAGATTTAAGCAGATGAAATTTGTTAAAAATCATCAAACCGCCGTTTTTTCACTTGGAGGCCTGGGTGAAATCGGCAAAAACATGTACGGCGTGCAATTTCAGGACGAGATTATCGTAATCGATGCCGGGATTAAATTTCCTGAAGACGATCTGCTGGGAATCGACTATGTCATCCCCGATTTCAGTTATCTTGTTAAAAATGCCGATAAAATCAAAGGTTTGTTCATTACGCACGGCCATGAAGATCATATCGGCGGCGTTCCCTATTTGCTGCGCCAGCTAAACTTACCGATTTACGCGGGGAAACTTGCGGCCGGCTTAATACGGAACAAACTGGAAGAACATAACTTGCTACGTCGGACCGTCATTCATGAGATCAAGGAAGACGATGTGATTAAGTTTCAAAAAACATCCGTCAGTTTTTTCCGGACGACGCACAGTATTCCCGACTCGTACGGAATTGTGGTCAAAACGCCTCAAGGCAATATCGTGGAAACCGGCGACTTTAAATTTGATTTTACACCGGTCGGCGGTCAGATTGCCAACCTGACGAAAATGGCTGAAATCGGTAAAGAAGGAGTATTGTGCCTGATGTCCGACAGCACAAACGCGGAGATTCCCGGGTTCACCATGACCGAGCGGGAAGTCGGCGAGAACATCAAAGACATCTTCCGCAAAGTGAAAAAGCGGGTCATCTTCGCAACTTTCGCCTCCAATATTCACCGGCTGCAGCAGGTCGTCGATGCGGCAATCGATACGGGGCGGAAAATCGCCGTCTTCGGCCGCAGCATGGAAGCGTCGATTGCCATCGGCGGCGATCTCGGCTACATTCAAGCGCCAAAAGATACGTTCGTCGAGCATCAGATGATTAATCACCTGCCCGACAGTCAGGTCGTTATTCTCTGCACCGGGAGTCAGGGCGAACCGATGGCCGCACTGTCGCGAATCGCAAACGGCACTCATCGGCAGATCCAGATCCAGCCGGGCGATACCGTCATTTTTTCATCGTCGCCGATTCCCGGCAACAAAGTCAGCATCAACCGAACGATTAACTTGCTGTTCCGTGCCGGAGCGGAAGTCATCCACGGCAAACTGAGTAATATCCATACCTCCGGGCACGGCGGTCAGGAAGAGGAAAAGCTGATGCTTCGGTTGCTCAAGCCGAAATTTTTCATGCCGATTCACGGAGAATACCGCATGTTGAAGAAGCATGTCGAAACGGCACACGCTTGCGGCATTCCGTATGACCATTCGTTTATCATGAGCATCGGCGATGTTTTGGCACTCGATCAAGAGCACGCGGCCGTAACCGGCAAAGTTCCGTCCGGCTCCGTCTATATCGACGGCAGCGGCATCGGCGATATCGGTAACATCGTCTTGCGCGACCGACGGATCCTGTCCGAAGAGGGATTGGTGACCGTCGTTGTCAGCGTCGACTTGGAGGCACATAAGATCCTCGCTGGCCCGGATATCATTTCACGCGGGTTCGTCTACATGCGTGAGTCCGGCGATCTGATCAATGAAGCGCAAAACATGTTGTCGAGTCGGCTGCAGGAATTGATGCATCACGAAAAATTGCAACGTTCGGAACTGAAAAATACGATCAGCGACCAGCTCGGTCCGTTTTTATACGAAAAAACAAGACGGAAACCGATGATTCTGCCGATTATTATGAACGTCAACGAGAAGAGCGGACGTCAAGTTGCGACGAAAAGCCGCTAACTATTTCAAGCATTGGACAAGAGCAGTTCCCGGAAGATGACGTGAACCCCCAAGGTTGGATTTTCAGTGCCCAACTTTGGGGGTTCAGTTCAAGAACGGGAGCTGCTCTTTTTTTACCCTTTTCAGGAAGTCATTTTCCGTACGGCGGCACCGTGAAGATTGAGCGTGAACAGCACAACCGTCAGCGAAAGCAACAGTACCGTAAAAAAAATCCATCCGTTTACCGTCGCGGCGGCAGCGGACGGTATTCGCACATCGGGATAGATGAGATAGGGCAAATGAGAAAGGAGATAGCCGGAAAAAGCAAAAAAGTATTGCAGCATGACAAACAGAAAGGATAACCGGTACCACCGTTTTAAAAACACGAGAGCAACAGCGAAGAACAAACAGATAAGCGACAACAAAAACAGCCACCAATGATCGAGAGCCCGATTAAAATGCGCAGGATTCTGCATCTCCAATCCCAGGAAAACAAAACCGCTGGCCAGCACCGTCGGCATGCTCCAGACTAGTGCATGCTCACGCATGATGTCGCTCAGCGTCTCGTCATGCAGGACATGGGCAAAAGCCGTAAAGTACATCGAACCGATATAAAAGATGCTGACGAGGGTTATGCACATGACCGACCAAAAATAGGGATTGGCCAGCAGATAAGCGACGATGGCTCCCGAGCCGCCGTTTGCCGCTGCATCGACCACGCCGCCCTCACTGACGACCAGGGAAATACCGAGAATCGGCGGAATCAGCAGGCCAGTCATCCCGTTGCCGGCAATACAAAAACGCTGAACCCGCCGATGGCCCTGCAATAGCTGAACGACTGCATAAAATGTCCCTTTAATTAAAATCAGAGCAACGCCCGTCAAGGCCGAAAAAGCCAGGCACTGCTGATCCGCCAGTGGAATAGCCTGCGAGAAAACCGTCAACGCAGCAAGCAGCAAGACAAAACAGACATTGCCGATTTCCGTTACCGGTGATAAGTAATGCTGAATTAAGCTGAATGCGGTATTTTTTTTCGCAATAACTTGCCCGTAAAAATAATAATAGCCGGCTCCGAAATCAATCGAGGCCAAAATCATATAGCTGTAAATCAGTATCCATAGAAGCGCCACAATCCAAACTGCTCTCACGGCGTACACACCCTTCCCGCCATCGGCTGGCAGAGACTTCCGCCAGTGATACTGCAATCCTATTATAGCAAAAGCCGTGGCAATTTTTTGCCCATCCGCCGGAATAACACGTGACAACGCCAAACAACCGAGTAGAGCGGTTGCAATTGGAAAAAGCACCGCCGCCCTGGACGGACGGCGGTGCTTTACAAAATGAATGCGGAAAGCGATCGCGAGAAGTGCTCGACACATTTTTTCAAAGAAAAGCCCATCACTTAAAACGCGCTGTCCAGCGGATTAAACTGGCTGACCACCAGATCGAAATACTTGCCGCGGCGCTGCATCAACTGATCATGACTTCCCAGTTCGATGATTCTTCCATGGTCAAGGACAACGATCTTATCCGCATCGCGAATCGTCGATAAACGATGAGCAATAATAATCGATGTCCTGTCCTTCAACAAACGCCGCAGCGCCGATTGTATCATTAATTCCGTTTCTGTATCGATGCTGGCTGTCGCTTCGTCCAGAATCAGAATTTTTGGATCGGACAGCAAGGTTCGGGCAAAGGAGAGCATCTGCCGCTCGCCGACGGACAGAACGTTTCCACGTTCTTCAACCTCGGTCCGATAGCCGTCGGGCAATGCTTCGATGAACTGACTCGCCCCGATGGCTTCGGCAGCATGAATGACTTCTTCATCGGTTGCTTCCGGTTTGCCGAAGCGGATATTCTCCATAATCGTCCCCGAGAAGATATAAGTCTCCTGAATCACTGTGCCGACGGCCGCTCGTAATTCACGCAGATCAATGTCGCGGACGTCGATTCCGTCGAAGGTAACCGTTCCGGCCGTCACGTCGTAAAATCGGCTGATCAGATTGGCGATCGTCGTTTTCCCTGAGCCGGTATGACCGACTAGTGCTAACGTTTCACCGGCCGGGATATGCAAATCGATACCCTTCAGCGCCTGCGTTTTGCCACCGTCGTAACTAAATTCAACGTGGTCGAAATCAATCGTTCCGTCAATCGCAGCCATATCAACCGCGTGCGCTTTAGTCGGTACGGTCGGTTGTTCGTCAAGGCATTCGAAGATCCGTTCCGATGAAGCCATGGCCACCAGCAACTGATTATATACTTGCCCCAGCCGAGAAATCGGTCCCCAGAACATACCCAGATAGAAAGAAAAGGAGACAAACGTGCCGATTTCAATCGTCCCGTTATGGATCAAAAAGGCGCCAAACCAGATCAGGATCGCCGAGCCGATTGCATTGGAAACATCGACAAACGGACGGAACATGGCACTTTTTTGCGACGCCTCCTGCCAAGCATCATAATTCTCCGTATTAACGCCGGTAAAATATTCGCGATTGTTTTGCTCCTGGGTAAATGCCTGTGTGACACGAATACCTTGAATGCTTTCATTCAAGTGCGAATTCAGTTTCGCCATTTTCATCCGCACTTTCTGCCAGGACCGGCGAATGCCGCGCCGCAATTTCGTCGAGATAAAAAACATCATCGGCACAACAATCAGCACGGCCAGAGCCAGCGGCGGGCTCAGCACAAACAGGATAACAAAAATGCCGATCAGCGTAAACACATCCATCAACGTATTAATGACGCCGTTCGTAAATAGATCCTGCATGGAATTGACGTCGTTAATGATCCGAACCAGAATTGATCCGGCAGAATGCGAATCGAAAAAACGGTGCGATAAGAATTGAACATGGTTGAACAGTTCTTTGCGCAGATCATAGATAACATATTGGCCGAGTTCATTGGTCGTCTTAATGCGATACCAATTGCTGGCATATGCCAAAATATAAAGACCCGCCGTCACGGCGACCAGCCAATACAGCATAGCAAAGTTTTTCACGGCGATCGCTTTATCAAAAGCGTAAACACCGACGATAATCGGTACGATCAACCCGACTGCCATCGAAACGACCATCGCCGCGATCGCCTGCGGCAGCAGCGTCTTTGCATAGGGGCGGAGATAGTTGAGCAGGCGCAAGAGTTGTGGCCAGTTAAATGGTTTCTCAATCACACGGTCGGGCGGATAATAAAAGCGATCCCTCAACGAATGTTTGCTCAGTGTTGATTCGGACATGACGCAGCCTCCCCCTGCCGATTCTGCTGCCGGACGGCCTGCTGATCTTTATATTGGATGTCGTACACTTGCCGGTAGAGCCCCCGGCGACGAATCAGTTCTTCGTGGGTGCCTCGTTCCTTAATGCCGCCGCGATCAAGAACCAGAATTTCACCGGCTGTCTGCAGTGAAGAAATCCGATGGGCAATGATAAAAGTCGTCCGCCCTTTCATCAGTTCACGGAAAGCCCGCTGAATCACGCCTTCCGTTTGCATATCGACGGCACTGGTTGCATCGTCGAGGATCAGAATGCTCGGATCGATTAGCAGTGCCCGGGCAATGGAAATGCGCTGTTTCTGGCCGCCGGAGAGGCCCATGCCGCGTTCGCCGAGCACCGTATTATACCCATCGGGGAGCATCCGAATAAATTCATCCGCATCGGCTCGCTTAGCGGCCGCAACGACATCGGCAAACGACGCATCCGGCCGGCCATAAGCAATATTGTCGCGAATCGTCGACGAGAATAAGAAATTTTCCTGCAGCACCAAGCCGATATTTTTGCGCAAATCGTGTAAATCGTAAGCTTTTACCGAACGGCCGTCGATCAGCACCTCGCCCGCCGTCGCGTCATAAAAACGGCCAATCAGCTGAGTGATACTCGTCTTGCCGGCACCCGTTGCGCCCATGACGCCGATAACGCTACCCGGTTCGGCCGTAAACGAGATATGTTGCAGCGCCGGATGCGCCTCATACGGATAAACAAGCGACACATCTTTAAATTCGACTTTTCCCCGCAGGCGTTCGGTACGAAACGGCTGCGTCGGTGAATGGATCTCTTCCTCTGTTTCCAATATCTGCAATAGCCGTTCGCCGCCCGCTTTGGATTGCGAGAAGGTATTCATGATAAAGCCGAGACCTTTTAGGGGATCCATGATATACCAGACCAGGCTGAAAAAGGCGACTAACTCTCCGGGCGCCAAATGGCCGATCATCACGAAGTAGCCGCCGAGCGCAAGCAAGAACACGACGCTGAGATCGCCGATAAACTCCATCAGCGGAAAATACGTCGCCCAAATGTGGGCGGCCTTCAGGTTCCGATCTTCGTAATCATAATTGGTATGCGAAAAACGGCCGATCTCGAAGTCTTCCCGGGCCAGCGCTTTTATCGTATTCATGCCGCTGATGTTTTCTTGGACGCGCGTATTCATCCCGGCCAGCGATAAACGAATCTTACGAAAAGCCGGATGGACACGGTGATCGAAACGGATAACGGTGACAACGAGACACGGTGCCATCAGCACCGTAATCAGGGCCAATTCCCAGGAATAATAGAACATCAGTACAAGGCTCAACCCGACGAGGACGATAAAATTGACGAGCTGATTCACACCGACGGAAAGGAAAAAACGGAAACTTTCGACGTCTGCCGTCAACCGGGACATCAAGTCGCCTGTTTTGGCACTGTCATAATAATGAAAAGATAAATACTGCAGTTTCCGATACAGAGCCTGCCGCAGGCGGTATACCGCACCCGTTCCGAACATATGGCCCCAATAATCGCTCGCATAACTGGCAATTCCCTTTAGCAGCATAATTAAAATAAAACCGATCGATAGAAAAGGAATAAGCCATAACTCACCGTGAATGATGCCGCGATCAATCGTCTGTTGCAGAACAATCGGATAAACAATGGTAATGCCGCTTGCCAGAATCAGAAACAGAATGGATCCGAACATAAACTTCCTATCCGGCCAGTAAAACGGTTTAAGTTTTCTAAATATATCCACTTATTCCGCCACCCCCTTTTATGCGGACAAAAAAGTTTAAAAAAAGTGAAAATTCTCCTTTTCCTTTCTTGCCAATATTGATCATTCTATCATGAATCGTTCCGGATGCCGCATAAAAAACCTTTGTTCGTTCATGATATTTTTGTGACCGACACCATCGGCGGATGCGGAAAAAAATAAAGAAAATGCACAAGGGATTATCGACGATGAACGGGCGGAGATTGCGGGAGCGGCGATCAGCCTGACGGCGAAGATAATGCTTTCGCGACACATAAAAGGGCGCCCGTCGACTACCCAGGCACCCTTGCATTTATATTCACTATTTCGCAATTCGATGATCAGACGTGCAGCGTCTCGTCTCCGGGCTGCCAATTGGCCGGGCACATGCCGCCGGTCTGCAGTGCCTGCAGGATGCGCAGCGTTTCGTCCACACTGCGGCCGATATTATTATCGTTAACCACAGAATAGCGGAGATCGCCGTCCGGGCTGATGATGAACAGGCCGCGCAGTGCAACGCCTTCATCCTCAATCAGAACGCCGTATTTTTCAGCTACCTCATGGGTATGATCCGCCGCAAGGCTGAAATTGATCTTACCGATTCCGCCTTCTTTTCTCGATGTTTTCATCCAAGCCTGATGTGTATAAATCGTGTCGCAGGAACAGCCGATGATAACCGTGTTTAATTTCTCGAATTCGTCATAACGATCGCTGAAAGCCGTGATTTCCGTCGGGCAGACGAACGTGAAATCCATCGGATAGAAGAAAAACACCGTCCATTTACCTGCTTTGATAT
>UQRJ01000120.1 GCA_900543345.1 uncultured Sporolactobacillus sp.
CGTCCCGCCTCGATCAACAATTTTTTCGTCGCTTGTTGATTGGCTTCGCCGTCAGCCCGTGTTTGCAGAAAGTCCGCCGCCACCGTTTTAATCGCTTCCTGATCCGTCGAGTCGGCAATGGTTTCGACCAGTTTGATCATCCGCTGACGAATGGTATTTTGGCCGAGGTAAAGACCGAAACCGTTCTCCGCGTTATCTTCGAACAGGCTGTTCGTCCACGCCGGCCCCTTATGGTCGAAGGTCGTCGTATATGGACAAACGCCGGCGGGTCCGCCCCAGATGGATGAACACCCGGTCGCATTGGAAATGAACATCCGATTGCCGAACAACTGCGTGATCAAACGGGCATAGGTGGTCTCCGCACAACCGGCGCACGAGCCGGAGAATTCCAGCAACGGTTTATTGAATTGACTGCCCTTGACCGTCGACGGCTTCATCATGCCCGGTTTCCGATCGACATGTTCAGCCAGATAGTCGAAAACCTCCTGCTGACCCATCTGGGTCTCGCGCGGCTTCATCGTCAGCGCGCCGTCCTTCAGACAAGCATCCGTACAAATCGTACAGCCGAGACAATCAAGCGGACTGATGGCTTGGATATAACGGTAACCGTTCATGTCCCTACCCCTCATCGCTACCGTTTTTGCCTGATCCGGCAGTTCCGCCGCCTCGGCACTGTCCAAGACGAACGGCCGGATGGCGGCATGCGGACAAACGAAAGCGCAGCGATTGCATTGAATGCAAAGATCGGGGTTCCATTCGGGTATATCGACCGCCACACCTCTTTTTTCAAATTGCGCCGCGCCCAATTCATACGTACCGTCGGCATGATCGCGAAAAGCGGAAACCGGCAGCTTATTGCCCTCCATCCGACCGACCGGATACATGATATTCTCTACCATGGCTTCCAGTTTCGGATTCCTGCCACTTAAATCAAGCGAAACCGTATACGTTTTGTTTTTTGCCGACGGCAAAATCTGCACCTGCCGGACATTGGCCGCCCCCTCGTCAATCGCCCGATAGTTAGCATGAACAATTGCTTCCCCTTTTGAACTGTAACTTTTATAGGCAAATGCCTTCATGAGTTTAATAGCCTGTTCCTGCGGAATAATATTTGACAGCATAAAGAATGCGCTCTGCAGGACGGTATTCGTCCGTTTGCCCATGCCGATCCGTCGCGCAATATCCGTAGCATTGATGGCATAAACATTGATATGATTGGCTGCCAAGTATTTACGCGCTGCAAAGCCGAGCTTTTCCGACAGCTCTTCATCCGTCCACTGCGAATTGACGAGAAACGTACCACCCGGCTTAATATTTTGCACAATGCGAAAACCTTTTTCGATATAAGAAGAGTTATGGCAGGCAATGAAATCGGCCTTTTTGACATAGTACGGTGCTTTAATCTTGCTTTTGCCGAAGCGCAGGTGGCTAATCGTGACGCCGCCCGTTTTTTTCGAATCGTATTGAAAATAGCCTTGGACATACATATCGGTATTATCGCCGATGATTTTAATCGAATTTTTATTGGCCCCAACCGTCCCGTCGCCGCCGATTCCCCAGAATTTACAGGAAACCGTATCCGCCGGTGTCGTATCCGGTGCATCGTCGCGCTCCGGCAAGCTCAGATGCGTGACATCGTCGACAATGCCGACCGTGAATCGCTCTTTCGGACGGTCTTTTTTCAGTTCATCATAAATCGCAAAAACACTGGCCGGCGGCGTGTCTTTCGATGACAGGCCGTAGCGGCCGCCGACGATCGTTGTCTGCGACTCGCCATAAAGCGCCTTGACAACATCAAGATACAACGGCTCGCCAATGGCTCCCGGTTCCTTTGTCCGATCCATGACGGCAATTTTCTTCGCCGTTTTCGGCAAAACAGCACGAAAATGCTGAACGGAGAACGGGCGGTAAAGCCGAACTTTAATCAAACCGACCTTTTCACCGCGGGCGAGCAAGTAATCAATGACTTCCTCAACGACGTCGCAAAACGAACCCATTGCAATAATGACCCGTTCGGCATCCGAGGCTCCGTAATAATTAAATAAATGATAGTCCGTTCCGATCTTCTCATTAATTTGTTCCATATAATTCTCGACAATAGCCGACAGCGCATCGTAATACGGGTTACTTGCTTCGCGGTTCTGAAAATAAATATCGTCGTTTTGATGACTGCCGCGCATCGTCGGATGTTCCGGATTCAACGCGCGCTTTCTGAAAGCTTGCAGTGCATCCCGATCAACCATTTTTGCCAGCTCCGCCCAATCCCACGTCTCAATTTTCTGAATCTCATGGCTGGTACGAAAGCCATCGAAAAAATTAATAAACGGGACTCGGCCCTTTAGCGACGCCAAGTAGGCAACCGGCGTTAGATCCATGACTTCCTGCGGATTGGTTTCCGCCAGCATCGCGAAGCCGGTCTGCCGGCATGCGTATACATCCTGATGATCACCGAAGATGCTGAGCGAATGCGAAGCAAGCGCGCGTGCCGTTACATTAATGACACAGGGAAGCAATTCACCGGCGATTTTATACATATTGGGAATCATCAGCAACAGGCCCTGACTGGCGGTGTACGTGGTCGTCAACGCCCCCGCATTTAAACTGCCGTGCATTGCTCCGGCGGCTCCTGCTTCGCTCTGCAATTCATAAACTCGCGCATGATCGCCGAACATATTTTTTAAACCTGCAGCGGACCAAGTTTCAGTCGTTTCGGCCATCGGTGACGACGGTGTAATCGGATAAATGGTCGCAACCTCGATAAATGGATAACTGGCATGGGCTGCGGCTGTATTCCCGTCCATCGTTTTTTTTGCTCTAGCCATGGGGATAACCTCCTTTAATCTTGATCATTAACAAGCTGCCTGCCGAATTTGATCATCCGAACCGATCTTTGAAGCAAATCGACACGAGCGAACACGATGCACATTGCGACGGCGAACAGCTCCAATACGGATTGTCGACCCGGCCGATCGAAAAGCCTGATTCGGAGAGTGAAAACGGATGATTGCCGTCACCGTTGATCAAGTGCACCAAGCCGTGTTCATGATCGAAACGGACGGTCATCCCTTCACGCATCACGGTTTCATCGTCCAGCGGGCTATTGACCAGTTTCGGTTCAATCACTTTTAAATGACCGTCTTCGGTCTGCACGTCAACTCGATTCTCCGACGTGATCAGTTGAATCAATTGGCCTTTTTTATCAAAAACAACCGAATTGCTGTCGGCCGTAATACCGGTTGCATCCGGATCGAACGCCGCCAACAGGCCGATCGGCGTATGAATCATTACCGGAGCGGCGGGTTCGATCGATTCCAGTTCACCTGTTTGATAGAGGGAAAAGCCGACCCGTGTCGCCATTTCCCCAATCGGCGTTTTCACATTGATCACTTCGCCGGGAAATAGGGTCATGCTGCGGATGCTGCCGTCTTGCCAAAAAGCAATGCAATTAATCATCGCTTTGAAAGACGTAAAACCAAGATCGAAACGCAGCGGGATCTGCAATGACTTTTCATCCTCTTCCGTCCAGAATCCGCTGATCTTTCCGTCGAGCGGGAAGAACCGTTTCAGCTCGCCAGTTTCGAAAAAGGTCACCAATTCGGCCGGAAACTCACCGATTGCCGTGTAAATCGGCTGTTGCTTCTCCAAAGCGACCGACTTGATCATGCCGCTTTTATAAAACTCTACCGAATACTTATCTTTTCGCCGCGTCGTTTCCGTATAGAAAGGAACCAATTCACCGATATGGGTGAGTACCATGTTTTTCCCCGATAATCGGATGCCCTCGATTTCGCCGGTCGGATAACAGCGGTAAGAAGCTACTGAACCGAAAACGCCGGAGCGCACCTTGACGGTTTCATCGTTAATCTGTTGAAAATTCTGCATCAGATTTCCTCCTCGCCTACGTTCACTTTGGCTTGACGACAATGTACGTATGATCCGTTGCCGGACGTTCTTCGATCGTAAAATGCCGGTCCCGTTCAATCCACGGCGGTGTGTGTCGACAGTGCAAATGCAGTTCTGAAAAGGCCGTTCCCGTTAAAAAACCCTTCAATGCTTGTTTTGATGTGATATCGGGAAATTCTTGCTGGATCTTCATTAAATCCAATCGATAGACGCCTGCTTCGTTTATCTTCACCGGAGTTGCTTTGCAAAGCTTTTCGGCATCAACGGTTTTTTTTCGTTCGACACGCTGCACTTCGCGGACGAGCGCATCAAGTATCGGATCGGATAACTGATTAATTTGAAAAATATGAAAATGAGCTTTATCGAAAACAACGTAAGCAATGCCGGAAATCTCCTGCCCGGCCAGAATTCGACTGTCGTCGATCTTGGTCAGCAACCACTCGATGCGCCGTCTCTGCTCGCCGATCGAAGCAGGCGGCTTGTCGAAAAGTTTGATGTCCCTATCTTCGGTCCAGCCGGTTTTCCGTCTCGCATAGACAATCAACCGATCGGCCCGACTGAACGGACAAAGTCCCTGTTCTGATAAAAAAACGGTGATTTTACACATATGTCGCTTTATCTTCCTTTCGGCCGATGACCATCGTCCGCCCGATCCGTTCGCCGGGCAATTCAGCAGCATTATTTCATGCCGCGCGGTGAATAATCTTTTGAAACTCCCGCTGGGCATCGGCAGCCGCTTCGATTGTGACGCCGAAATCGAAGATCGGCCACGCGACGCGAATCAATTGATAAAAATCGCAATTCCCCGTCCGTTCGCCGATGCCAAGTAATGTCGTATCCGCGTAATCGCAAGCGTGTTTTAACGCTTCAATCGTGTTGGCCAGCCCCATGCCCAAATCGTTATGGCCGTGAAAACCGAAGTCAGCGCGATGTCCCGTCGCTACCGCGATCTTGGTGAATTTTGTCCGACAAAGCAAAGGAAAAGCCGTTCCGACCGTATCTGCAAAGCGAATGCGGCGAATATTAAAATCGAGCAAAATATTACAAATTTTAATCAAAAAATCATCGTCGCACCGAAAGGCATCTTCGAAACCAATTGATACATGTTTGATGCGACGGTCAATGAGCAGCTGCAAGCAGGCAAATAATTGATCGACCACCCATTGTTTGCTCTTTTGCAACTTAGAATAAATCTGAATATCCGATGTTGGTATGCTGATATGAATGATATCCGGACCACAATCAATACACTGCTGCAAATCACTCAAAGCCAGCCTCGACCATACGGCTATCTTGGCCCGCCGCCGCCGGGCTATGATTTGGCAGATCGTTGCTTTTTCCTCTGCACCGGCTGCGGGAATTCCCGCTTCGATTTGCGCAACGCCGACATCGTCCAATAAAGAAGCAATGGCCAGCTTTTGCTGCCGGGTAAAATTCACGGATGGGGATTGTTCGCCATCGCGTAATGTCGTATCAACGAGATGTTTTTTCGTTCGAATGGTTAATCCCTCCCTCGATTGCCTCCAGTCAATTAGTTCGTACAGCCCGTTTGCGTGACTTGGTTGACGATCCGAATGAATTCCCGATCGTTAACGCGACCGTTCTTGCGCGCCCCGAGCTGTTTGACTTTTTGTAAAATCCGCGGCAGTAACTGTTCGTCGACCTGCAAATGCAACTGTTCCAGTTTCCATGCCAACGAAGCTTTACCGCTTTTTTTGCCTAAGACGATTTCCCTGGTCTGCCCGACAAGCTCCGGACTGTACGGCTCGTAGCATCGCGGATTCTTCCGAATGCCGTCGACATGAATCCCCGACTCGACTTGGAAAATGTCTCGGCCGATCACCGCTTTATGCTTCGAAAACGGAACGTGGGTCACCCGCTCGATCAGATCGCGCATTTTCACAAAATATCGACACTCACGGCGATTCGTAAAACGATGGTGCAAACAAAGCGTCATCGTTAATTCTTCAAGCGACGTATAATCGCCGAGCGAGCCGAAGGAAGTGACAATTTCCGCATTGTCCGTTACCAGGGCCCACTCCGTCGCAATTCCTGTCGCACAATGCAGACGATTCATCGGGCAAAATTCAATCGGTCCCGCAAAATTATTTTTTAATTTTTGAAACGCATCGCTATAATCGTATAACAAGGCGTCGTCCAGCCCGCTGATACGGGTTTTATACAACGGCGAGGAACACCGTAAACGATCGATTCCGTCGATGCTGCGTAGCTTGATTTCCTTGGTGAGCGCCGAATCGTCTTCGACGCCGCCATGCTCACAGACAAACGCGCGAAATTCGGGATAATTGCGCATGTCCGCAACACGATCAATTCTTAACAGATAATTTCCCGCCGACGGGAGCGGTTTAAGCGCTTGATAGACGTTTTCCGAAAGTTCGATTCCGTCGCAGTTCATTTTCAACAAGAGTGTCAATATCTGTTTCAATGTATGAACATCGACTGAGAAATCGTCCAAGCAAGATAAGGTTCTATCAATGATTTTAATCACTTGATGATCATCCCCGTCCGACTTGATCAATATCTTTCCTTAGAGTAAGCCGCCAATTTTTCGTTCATCGCTCAATCGCTCCTGATCCGGCCGACCCGCTGCCGCTTCCATAACGGCATGGATGACCGTGTCGACCGTTACAAACGGACAAATGCCCTTATCCAGCAGTTTCTTCATCGGCGCATCACCGATTTTCATAGCCAGTACGCCGGTGCAATCGCCGATCGCTTTGAAGATACCCAACCACTTGTCCTGTTGTTTTACTCCGCAGGCCTCAAGACCATCGCAATAACGTTCAACCGGTCGTTTCTCAATCAACCGCACTGTTTGCCCGTCGCTGTCATAAATGTAAAATGTTTCGGCCTCACCAAAGTGCATATCGACAATTTTGCCGTTACTTGTGGCAACGGCAAAGCGCTTGATCGCCGGCAAGCGACGCCGGTCCTCCCCGTCCGATCGACGGGATGTGAGACCGCACGCACCGCTGCGCGCGCCGTCTGTCGGGCAGCCGTCGAGTAGATCGGTCATCGATAAGTCATGATCCAGCGTTCCTACTGCATCGGCACGACATTGGCGGCAATTGCGCATCTGCCGCAGATCGACCTCGCAACTATTCCGCAATGTGTTAATTTCCATCCCTTTCCATTTCGATAAATTTTGAAAAACCGATCCGGGAATCGGAATATGAGGCATAATATTGCTGATATACACACCGAGTTGCTTGATCTCTTTAATGACTTGGGGAATATGATGCTCGTTAATCCCCTTCAAAGCCACACAGTTCACTTTCGTTACAACGTTGTACTGCTTCAGCAGGCGCAATCCCGCCAATTGATTGGCCAATAATAGCGTCGCCGCTTCTCTGCCCGTATATCGTTTACCGAAATAATTAATAAATTTATAAATCTTTGCACCGATGTCGACATTGACGGCATTCAGCGTGATGGTGAAATGGGTGACACCTAAATCTACCAGTTCTTTCGCGTAAAACGGCAGCATCAAACCGTTTGTCGATAGACAGAAAGTGATTTCCGGATCGCACGCCCGAATCAGCTTCAGTGTCCGTCTCGTCTCCGCAAAGTTGGCCAAGGCATCTCCCGGTCCAGCTATGCCGACAACTTTCAAGTTCTTCAAATGTTGGCGAACTTTCACATATCTGGCAAAGGCCTCATCGGGCGAAAGTACCTTCGAGGTGACGCCCGGTCGGCTCTCATTAAAACAATCGAATTTTCGCACGCAGTAATTGCATTGAATATTGCATCTCGGCGCGACAGGAAGATGAATCCTAGCATACAGGCACGGACCCGAACTAAAACAGGGATGTTCGATCGTACGTTTTTCGACAACGGCTGTTTTGCCTGTGACGGTTGCTTTATTTCCGCTTAAGCGGTGATGAAAATTCCAGTCAATCGTTGAACGCAGATCTTCGTCATCGTTCACTTTGGTGCCTTGATCGACGCGGTCCATTGTGCTCTCCCTCTTTCTCCCTTTTGGTCGAAGATTCATTGCCGAACTTGAAAAGGTGATCGAATGGCAAGCGGGCCGGGGGAAGACAAACGTCCACCTCCCTTTTTTCAACGGGCCACGAGCACCCAACCGCCAATAGGGCCGATTCGTTCAGCTTTTTTGCTCTTTGGTCGTCTCAATGTTTTTCATTTCGATCATTTTATCAAAGTGCGGGATAATACCTGTCTCTTATACACATCTCCGAGCCCACGAGACCCTAAGACATCT
>UQRJ01000121.1 GCA_900543345.1 uncultured Sporolactobacillus sp.
CGAGATGTCTTAGGGTCTCGTGGGCTCGGAGATGTGTATAAGAGACAGCCACAATTGTCGCCTCGCTCGTGCAAAATCGTTCTTGTCTATTAGTCTAACACGACTTTACGGCGACTGGAGGGCAAACGATCGGCCGGTGTATTTTTCCAACGGATGCGGGAGTCTGCTTTGCCGTTTTCCGGCATAGCCGGCACTTTGCCGATCCGATCAATCACTTCGCCGGTGACCAGTAAGCCAACGCCGGCGTCGGTGATCGATCGGCGGTACTCACCGCATAACCGGTCAATCCGGCTTTCCGTTTCACGGATAATCCTGTTTTCCAGCTGCGCTAATTCAATCATCATTAAATCGATCCGATGAAGTGCGTCGTCTTTCGTTAGGCCTTTCTCCATGATGTCCGTTTGCATGGGCATTCATCGCCTCCTGTTTATTGTAGAGTTCCACGGGCGGATGCCCGTTACCTGCCCGGTCGACAAAACTAGTAACCGACGGACAAATTTTCTCCTGAATTGTGTGAAATAGAAACACTTTTCCCCTCTTCTTCCCATTTTGCTATACTTAACCTGTGTATTGTTTTTTTAAGGAAGGGGGTCCGAAAGACATGACCGTTTTTTATCCGAACGGGAAGCCTTATACGGGTGATCAAACAGATGCATCGTCGGTAAATTACGGACACCGCGGCATGACTCTGGAAGAAGATCTGAACGTGACGAATCACTATTATCTGGAGAACGACCGGGCCGTCATCTATAAAAAGCCAACGCCCATCCAGATCGTTCATGTCGACTATCCGAAACGAAGTGCTGCCAAAATCACCGAAGCTTATTTTCGCAAAGCGTCAACGACCGACTACAACGGGATATATAAAGGAAAGTATATTGATTTCGAAGCCAAGGAAACGACCGACAAGCATTGTCTCCCGCTGAAAAACTTTCATAGTCATCAGGTTGACCATATGCGGCGGATTCGCAAGCATGGAGGCATCGGCTTTATCATTGTCAAGTTTACTTATTCCGGAGAAGTCTTTCTGCTGGATGCGTCCATTCTATTCGAATGTTGGCACGCGGCTCAAAAGCCTGACGGTCGGAAATCGATCCCGAAAAAACTGTTTCAGGAACGGGGCCATCTGGTACCGCAGACCTATTTACCGCGGATTGATTACCTTCGCGTCGTAAATGAGGTATACTTTTTGAGCGAGTCATAATCGACCGCGTGAGGCGAATACTATTGGGACCGTAAATAACGGACAGGCATTTCGGAAAGGTAGGATTCATTTTGGTTGAATATCACAGTCGAATGGAAAAACGACAGGCGAAAGAGATGAGTCGGCAAGACGCTCAACGAAAACGCCGTCGCGGTGCATCCGGAGGCAGGAAAAAAAGCGGTTGGTTTAAGCGTATTCTAACCATTTTCTTATTACTTATTCTCTTTTTGATTCTTGCGGGTGCCGTGACCGTTTTTGCGATTATTCACAATGCCCCGGCTTTAAGCGCCAATGCGCTTCGTAATCCCGTTCCCTCAGTGTTTTACGATCAGGATAATAAAAAAGCGACATCGGTCGGCAGCGGCGAACACCGCGTCTATACGAAAATCGACGATATTCCGATGATGGTTCAGGACGCGTTCATATCCACTGAGGACGTCCGCTTCTACCGGCACATCGGTATCGATCCGATCCGCATCATGGGAGCGGGCGTCGCTCAGTTTACCAAAGGTTATAAATCGGAAGGCGCGAGCACAATTACGCAACAGGTTGTCCGTAATGCGATGCTGACGCAAAATAAGACATTTACGCGTAAAATTCAGGAGATGTATCTGGCGATTCAGCTCGAGAAGAAGTATACGAAAAAACAAATCCTCGAGATGTATCTGAATCAGATCTATCTCGGCGGCGGCCCGACATACGGGGTCGGCGCGGCGGCTAACCGCTATTTCGGGATAAGTCTGAAAAAAATTACATTACCCGAGGCCGCCACGCTGGCGGCGATGACGCGTAATCCTGGTTATTATGATCCGATTAAATATCCTGAGCGGACGAAAGTGCGCCGCGATTTGGTTCTCGACCTGATGGTCAAAAACAAAGCGATTACGCAAACGCAAGCAGACCAGGCGAAAGCGGTCACAATGGCGCAGATGACGAAAAATCATCGTTCGACGCCGATCGAAAACCGCAAGTACGGAGCGTTTGTCGATTATGTGCGCAAGGAGGTACTCAGCGATAAGAGTCTGGGTATATCGGAAAAAGATTTTACCTCCGGCGGACTGAAAATCTATACGACGCTCGATCCGTCGGTTCAGGACCGGACGCAGCGCATCTTAAATAATAGCGGCAACTATCCGGGAGTGCAGCGAAACTTCCAGGCGGCAGTGACGGTACTTGATACGCAGACGGGTGCGATCCGCGCGCTGGGCGGCGGACGGAATTATCATTATGGCAATCTGAATTATGCTTATCAGGAGAAAAACGGCGTCGGTTCCACCGCCAAACCGCTTGTTGATTACGGCCCGGCCATCGAATATCTGAAATGGCCGACGAATTATCGAACGGAAGACGTCAAAACGGCGTACACTGGCGGTAAATCCGTCAGCGACTGGGATAATAAATACATGGGGTCGATGACGATCCGGCGCGCTCTTTATCTGTCGCGCAATGTCCCGGCCGTACGGACGCTTCAGGCAGTGGATCGCTCGACAGGCGGCACGGAAACCGTGCGCAACTTTGGCAAAAAACTTGGTTTCGATTGGCCGGCTCCGTCGCGTACCGGGGGCTTCAATGAAACGTATGCCATCGGCTCATTCAGTGCAACGACGACACAAATGGCCGGTGCCTACGCTGCATTCGGCAACAGCGGCATCTATAATCAACCGTATGCGGTGCGCAAGATCGTCAAACCCGACGGCGAAGTGATCAACCTTGAGCACAATCGTCACTTGGCAATGCATGACTACACGGCCTATATGATCACCGATATGCTCAAAGACGTTGTCACGAAAGGAACGGGAACGGCAGCCAATATCTCCGGTGCGTCGCTGGCCGGAAAAACCGGGACGACGAACATCGATGATCAATATGCGGCGCAACACGGCATATCGCCTGCCGGTCAGGAACATGGAGCCATCGACGCCTGGTTTGTCGGCTATACGAGCCGTTTGACGGCCGCCGTCTGGACCGGCTACGACACGAATCCTAAAAATTATAAAGGGTATAAGAAAAATGATCCGCAGTACGGCTCGTATCTCGGGTCGAACGAACAACGTTTCTCGCAATTGACATTTAAGTCGATCATGAGCCGTTTCATGATCAATAATCCCGATTTTACGCGTCCGGATTCGGTCGTTTCACTCGGCGGCGGCGAACTCGGCGTGCGCAATTCGTCCGTCAATTCACATTATACTAATGATTCAACAGATGGGTCGGCATCCTCGGCATCCAGTTCGTCGTCCAGCTCGAGCCAGTCCAGCTCGTCGAGCTCGGCTTCTTCTTCGAGCGCGTCGTCCTCCTCTTCTTCATCGGAGAGCCTGCCGGCGAGCAGCAGTTCGGGACAACCGTCAAGTGGCGGGAATAGCGGACAAAGCAATAATGGCGGCGGGAGCTCAAGAAGCTCGATACCTAGTAGAAGCAGCAATTCGTCCTCATCCTCGTCCGTCAAACAAAGCACATCCGGCAGTACCGGTACAAGGAAAAACAATAGTGCCGTTCAATCGGCGTCGTCACAATAAAAAAGGCTCTTCTGACGATAAAAATCAGAGCGATCATTGCAAAATAAAAGCGCCTGTCAATTCATTTTCAGCGGATGAATTGACAGGCGTTTAACTATCGGCGGCCGGACCTCTTTAGCCGCAAAGACAGCACTTGTTCTTCTAAAGGAGATTAGTTGCCCGACCGCATCGGCCGACCCGCTAGCAAATAAGACAGATGGCTTGATTTTTAGGCCTGTTCTGCTTTTTCGTCAACCCGTCCCTCCCGTTTCATCCGTTTCTGCCCTTCCCGGCACAAGTCAAGCAATGGACAAGCCGGGCAATTGGGATGCTGCGCCTTGCAGTGATAGCGTCCGAAGAAGATCAGTCGGTGATGAGTCGCAGACCACTGTGCTTTCGGTACGCGCCGCATCAGCGTTTTCTCTACTTCCAAGACGCTGTCCTTCCACCGGCAGATCCCCAGCCGTTTACAGACGCGTTCGACGTGGGTATCGACCGCGAGTGCCGGTTCTGCGAAAGCAACCGAAAGAATGACATTGGCGGATTTCCGGCCGATACCCGGCAGCCGCATCAGCGCTTCCCGTGTCCTCGGCAGTTTGCCGTCATATTCGTCCAGCAACATTTGACACATCTGGCGGATATGTTTCGCTTTACTGTGAAAAAGGCCGATTGAGTGAATATCCCGTTCCAGTTCCTGCAGCGGGACGACAAGATAGTCTTCCGGTACACGGTATTTTTGAAAAAGATCCGCCGTGACGCGATTCACGAGCTGATCGGTGCATTGGGCCGAAAGCATAACGGCAATCGCCAGTTCGAAGGGACTGCTGTGCCGCAGTTCACAATGAGCGTCCGGAAACATCTCGGCAATGGTTTGCAGCACCCGGTCAATTTGTGCCTGATTCAGAATGTCGATCCGCCCCCTTCAACCTTGATCCAACCAGTCGTAGGATGGTTTTTTCGCTGTCGAACGATTGGCTTTTTCACTGCCCGCACGTCGGATAGGACGATGATTACGAATTCTGTCGCCATAAGCTTGAGCTTGTTCCAATGTCTTGATACCGTTCTTCTTCCATTCGAAGAGGATCCGATCAATATATCGGAAATTCAATTTTCCGGATATGACGGCTTCCCGCAGAGCGGCCTTGATCAGTGCCGGCGAATGATGATCTTCGTCCGTCCACATCGCCAACGTTTCGCACTCGATCGGCGACAGTGGGCGGCCAAATTCGCGTTCAAATAATGTATATAAAGCGTCCTCGCTTTTCTTCGTTTCATTAGACGCCGCGTCGCCGTATGCAAAGCGCAGCAATTTCTCCCAGAGCGGTTCCAGTGAATAAGCTTCCGAATAGATATTATTATCCGTTTTCTGAACGATCGAGAGAAACCCGTGTTGAACGAGGTTGCGCAATTCGTCGGCACAGGTCGTTTCATCCACGGTCATTCGGCTGGCCAGATTGTCGAATGTCGGAAAGGTGTCGCCCTTGCTGATAAATGAATGGACCTCAAGCAGCAGCATGCATTCTCTCTCGTTTAAGCCGATATCGTGATAATGTTCCAATAATAGGGACGGGACGATAAGCGGGTCGTCTGTCATCAGTTTCAAAAGAAATTTCATGTCCATTTTTCGACACCTCGTCCCCATTATAGCATGACTAAAGATCTCCGGAGATGCAGATCGACTTTGACCGATTGTCAAGAGGCAAAAACGGCCGAGTCTTTTGGCCCGGCCGTTTTTGCCAACGAACGATTTACGGATAAATTCGATTCAACAGTCTTGGGAACGGGATGGCTTCGCGTATGTGTTCGAGCCCGCAGATCCAGGCAATCGCCCGCTCCAGTCCCAATCCGAAGCCGGAATGAGGAACGGAACCATACTGACGCAGTTCCAGATACCATTGATACGATGGATCGTTAAGATGGTATTGATCGTAACGCCGCTTCATCAGTTCCAGGTCGTCGATACGCTGAGAACCGCCGATAATTTCGCCGTATCCTTCCGGTGCCAGCAGATCGGCGCAAAGGACAACCTCTTCTCTGCCGGGAACGGGTTTCATGTAGAAAGCTTTCGCTTGAGCCGGATAGTTCGTCACGAAAACCGGAACATCGAAATGTTCGGCGATTGCCGTCTCATGAGGTGAACCGAAGTCGTCCCCCCATTCAATATCGTCGAACCCTTGCTTTTTCAGGAAATCGATGGCTTCGTCGTATGTGATTCGCGGGAACGGTGCTTGGATCTTTTCAAGTTTGTCCGTCTTTCTACCGATGGCTGCAAATTCTGCACGACAGTTTTTCAGGACGCGCCGGACCAGATAGGTGATGTAATCTTCCTGGACACGTAAATTTTCTTCCTGATCGCAGAAGGCCATTTCCGGTTCGATCATCCAGAATTCAATCAAATGCCGGCGCGTTTTTGATTTTTCAGCACGAAATGCGGGACCGAATGAATAGACTTTTCCGAAGGCCATCGCCGCCGCTTCCATGTACAACTGACCACTTTGCGAGAGGTAAGCGTCACGATCGAAATATTTTGTATGAAACAGATCGGTTGTTCCCTCTGCCGAACTGCCGGTCAGAATCGGTGGATCGACCTTGGTAAACCTGCGTTCATAGAAATAATCGTACGTTGCCTTAATCAATTCGTTGCGGATTCTCAGAATCGCGTGTTGCCGGTGTGAACGCAGCCATAAATGGCGGTGGTCCATGAGAAACTCGACCCCATGCTTTTTATGAGTAATCGGATAATCGTGGGCGATTTGGATCGGCTCAACTTTTGAGACGGTCAGTTCGAAACCGGACGGAGCACGCCGATCTTCGCGAACCACGCCGGTAACATAAAGCGAACTTTCCTGCGTCAGTGCGCTCGCGTTTTCCCAGTCTTGCGCCCCGACCGCGTTTTTTAGAACGACGCCTTGAATAAATCCTGTGCCGTCCCGCAGTTCAAGGAATTGAATTTTTCCGCTTGAACGTTTGTTTTCCAACCACGAACCGATCGTCACTGCTTCGCCGACATGATGCTTGACTTCCGAAATGGTTGCTTGCAAAATTCACCGACCTCCAGACCTGGCGATATATGTTGCTTTTAGTTAGTATGTGTTTGAATGAAATGCTCGATGCGATCGAGTGCTTTCTCGAATTGATCGAGCGACGTTGCGTAAGACAAACGGATATAATCTGGCGCACCGAACCCGGCACCGGGTACGACGGCGACTTTTTCTTCATCAAGCAGTGCCGTCACCCAGTCGGCAGTACTGGCGAAACCGCACGCTTTTACGGCAGCGGCAACGTTCGGGAACAAATAAAATGCCCCCTGCGGTTTCGCGCAGGTGACGCCGGGAATGGTAATTAACCGTTCATAGACGGTATTCAGTCGTTTCTGGAAGGCTTGGCGCATCGACTCGACGCTATCCTGCGGCCCATTATAAGCGGCGATAGCGGCATACTGCGAAACGGATGCTGGATTAGACGTACTGTGGCTGGCGACGTTTGTCATTGCTTTAATCAGTTGCTGGTTGCCAGCCGCGTAGCCGATTCGCCAGCCGGTCATCGCGTGCGATTTAGAGACACCGTTGATGACAACAGTGTGCCGTTTCACTTCATCGGAAAGCTGGGCGATCGAATAAAAACGGTTGCCGTTATAGACCAGCTTCTCATAGATCTCGTCCGAAACGATCAGTAAATGATGCTTCAGGCAGAAATCGGCAATCGGTTTCAATTCTTCCTTGGTATAGATCATACCGGTCGGATTACTCGGTGAATTCAAAATCAATGCCTTCGTTTTCGGCGTGATCACGCGTTCGAGATCAGTCTCCGTAATTTTAAACTGTCGTTCTGCGGTGGTCGGTACCGCGATCGGAACGCCGCCGGCCAGTTTGACTTGCTCCGGATAGCTGACCCAGAACGGTGCGGGAATGACGACTTCATCTCCGGGGTTTAAAAGTGCTTGAAACAAGAGATAAAGGACGTGTTTCGCCCCATTCCCGACGATGATTTCAGATGGTTGATAGTCGAATCCCTGATCGCGCTTCAATTTGTCAATGATCGCCTTTTTTAATGCCGGGAGTCCGGCTGTCGGCGTATACTTTGTATGTCCGGCCCGTACGGCCGCACAGGCGGCGTCGATGATAAAATCGGGTGTGTTAAAATCGGGTTGGCCGGCGCCGAGACCGATGACGTCGTAGCCCTTTGCGGCAAGTTCTCCGGCCTTAGCCGTAATGGCCAATGTACTCGAAGGCGTAATAGTTGCGACACGATTTGCTAATTGCATGGCTTGTTCCCCCTTTAGATAGCTGACCGGACTAATCCTGTCTCTTATACACATCTGACGCTGCCG
>UQRJ01000122.1 GCA_900543345.1 uncultured Sporolactobacillus sp.
AGATGTCTTAGGGTCTCGTGGGCTCGGAGATGTGTATAAGAGACAGGTCGTTTCACCGGTATACTGAAGGAGATACTGCTTATGCCCCTCGCCGATCGATCGGGCGGCGCCAAGATGATACTTGACGTCTCCCGTCCAGCCGTAATTGATTCCTTTCGAGCCTTCAGACGGTACCATGCTTTTGATCGGTGCATGGACAAATTCACTGAGGATTTTCGCGTACGGTTTGCCGAGAATATGCGCCAACACGCTCAACCGGCCACGGTGAGCCATGCTGATCATGATTTGCGTCGCTCCGTCGCGAACGCCGTACTGGATCAATTTATCCAGCATCGGTACCAGAACGTCCAAGCCTTCGATCGAAAAACGTTTCTGTCCGACAAATGTTTTATGAAGAAAATGTTCAAATGTTTCGACTTTTACGAGTTGCTTTAACAGATCTTTTTTTTCAGCCTCCGGCACCTCATTCTGGAAGCGCTTACTTTCTATGGCTTCATTTAGCCACTTTTTTTCTTGCAAATCCTGAACGTGACTGAATTCATACGCCAGTGACCGAGAATACAAATTGCGAAGATAAGTCACCACATCAAGTGCGTTGCGGACATCGGCCGGTGCGTCCGGCCAAATCACCCTGGAAGGAATCGCTTTCAATTTTTTGGGAGACAAATTGAACGAAGCAAGATCCATCAGATGCGTTTTGATGACATGGTCGCCGGTCAGTGGATTCACATGCGATAACAAATGTCCGTACGCCCGAATTCTTTCGGCCAGACGCACCGCGCCAACCACTTGACCGAGTTCGAACGGACTGTTCTCGCTCTCGTAACCGGCCGTAGGATTACCGCCGGGGCGCACCGGCCTTCCGTAACGGTCGAAAATCATCCGCAGCGTTTCATCTACAGAGTCCGGATCTTCCAGATACTTATCGTACTGCTCATCGACATAACCAAGATTCAATTCGGAAAAGCTTCGCCATGGGTTGCTCTGATCAAGCACAAACGTTTCGTCTGCCGACAACTTTATCGCTCCCCGTTTTCATTTTTCAATTATCAGGTGAAAATTGATACCCCTTTCATGTAAATCAATTTTAGCACAGCGGATTTCAACTTTAAATTGTTACGATTTTATGAACAATGAATTTTTGTAATCGCTTTAATGCATAGAACCCGCATCACTCCACAGACCCGTTTTATCGTATGCATCCGGCCGCCGTTCAGAAGACACGTTTTCCGGCCGAACAAGGATTCCTTCGCCTGAGCAGCGATTTCCTCCGCTCGAACGGTGATTCTTTCCGTTTGAACGGCGATTCCTCCGCTTGAACGGTGATTCCTTCTGTCTGAGCAGCGATTCCTCTGCTTGAACGGTGATTCCTTCCGCTTAAGCAGCGATTCCTCTGCTTGAACGGTGATTCCTTCCGCTTGAGCAGTGACTTCCTCCGCTCGAACGGCGATTCCTTCCGACTGAGCAGTGATTCCTACAGCCTGAACGGCGATTTCCTCCGCTCAAACGGCGATTCCTTCCGCTTGAACGGTGATTCCTTCCGCCTGAACGGTGATTCCTTCCACCTGAGCAGCGATTCCTCTGCTTGAACGGTGATTCCTTCTGCTTGAGCAGTGATTTCCTCCGCTCGAACGGCGATTCCTTCCGACTGAACGGTGATTTCCTCCGCTCGAACGGCGATTCTTCCCAGCCAAACGGCAATTTCTCGCGCGTAAACTTCAGCCCTTCTAATTGGCTCGTCGATTGCTGCTTGAGGGGCCGTATAGATGCTATTTTCTTTACAACTGCTTAAAACATCTGCCCGCATGTTTGTTTATCGTCCGCAAATGCTATAATAAAAATCGAAATAACTGGCCCGACTACGGGCGAAAGAAGGCACCGACATGGACAAACTGAAAGCGGGTACGGTTGTTACCCTCGATGTTTCGCATGAAGCGCCGTTCGGCTATTTTCTGACCGACGGCAAAGAGGAAATCCTGCTACATGAAAACGACATCACCGGACCGGTGGACGAGCAGGCGACGCTGCATGTGTTTCTTTACCAGGATCATCGGGGACGTATGGCGGCGACCATGCGGATCCCCACCGTGCGGCTGGACGCCTGCGACTGGGCGAAGGTGGCATCGGTGCAGGGTAGATACGGCGTGTTTATCAATATCGGCATCAGCAAAGACATGCTGCTGTCGAAGGATGATCTTCCGGATGATCGACGCGATTGGCCACGGGAAGGCGATCGCCTCTATTGCAACCTGAAATTGGATAAAAAAGACCGATTGTTCGCCAATCTTGCCGATGAGGACACGATAGCGGCGATGTCTGCGGCTGCGCCTTCCTCGGCAATGAACAAAGAAACAACGGCGACGGTCTACCATTTGCTCCACGAAGGAGCGCGAGTATTGACCGCGGACGGCTGGCTCGGTTTTATCCATCACTCGGAACAGACCGAACCTCTTCGTCTCGGCCAAGAGGCCAACGTACGCGTGATCGCCGTCAAAGAGGACGGAACAGTGAATCTGTCAATGCGCCCGAAGATCTTCAAACGAATCGACAACGACGCCGATACCATCCTTCGTTATATGGAAAGTCGCGACGGTATGATGCCGTACAGCGATCAGAGTCTGCCTGAAGATATTCGCAAACGCTTTTCAATCAGTAAAAGTGATTTTAAAAAGGCACTGGGGAAATTAATGAAAGAGGGAAAACTATATCAGCAAAACGGCTGGAGCTATCTGAAGCAAAAAGAGAACTGACATGGCAACGTCGATCGGCCGCCGTCTCACGCCCGACTGCGCCGGCGGCGGCCGGCGGCACGATACGCTGAACCGAAAAAATAAGCCGCCGCGTCGAAGGCAATAATGAAAAAACTGACCGGCGCGTTCGTATAATAGCCGGCAATCAATCCAAACCAGACACCGCAGACAGCAATGCCTACGGAAAGAAATATCATCCGCGCAATGGAATGCGTATAAAAACGAGCGGCGGCAGCCGGAACAGTCATCAACGCAAATACGAGTAGCGCGCCGACAATCTGCACCGTTACGCTGACGGCAACGGCCATCAGTAAGAGAAAACCGACCGATAGCCGGCGGACTGGCAGCCCGGCGGCTTCCGCCCCGATTTGGTCGAACGAGTCGAACTTCAGCCGGCGATAGCCGGCCGCCAGCATCAACAGCACGAAGGCACTGATCGCCACAATCTGCCAGACATCCTGCAAATCGATGCCGACGACACTGCCGAACAAAAGCGACTGCGCGTAATTGCCCTGAACATCGCCGAGCGACAGAAATAAAATGCCGAATGCCAGCGACAAGCTGAGAATAACGCTGATCGACGCGTCGCGGCGGAACATTCGCACCCCCATCCCACCGACACAAGCAGAACCGATGAGTGTGAAGGCCAGCATTCCGGCCAGCGGATCGATGCCGAAAAATGCCGCAAACGCGGCGCCGGCGAACCCGATATGCGACAGCGTGTGCGCAATAAACGACAGCGATCGGGCAATGATAAACACGCCGATCACCCCACACATCACGGCAATCAACGTGCCGGCCACAAACGCATGCTGCATGAAATCATATTGAAACATATCTTCCTCTCCCCACAAAATTTTCGGGCATTTTTTTCATTGCAGCAGCCGCTAGCGTGAATCCAGCGAATAACCTCCGTCCGCCGCCGTGATCCGGTCGCGTTGGACGGCTCGGTCGGAATGCGGTGATTCGAAGGCGCATTTCAACAAATCGCGATCATTAAGGAGCGAAGCCACATCGCCAATGCGATAAAACCCGTGTGCGATCAGCAGCACACGATCGGCATAGCCGCGCACAAGGTCGAGATCATGACTGATAAAAATGACGGCCGTTCCACGATCTTCGGCCGTCCGGCGTACCAGTTTCATCATTTTCTCCTGCGCCGCCGGATCGAGATTGGCCGTAGACTCGTCCAGAAGCAGTACATTAGGCCGGCGTACGAGCGCCTGCGCGAGAAACACTCGCTGGCGCTCACCCCCGGACAACCTACCGACTGGTTTATCCGCCAGACGCAGCGTATCGGTAAACACCATCACCGCATGTAATTCCCTGCGTTCACGCCGCAAAAGCCACGGCAAATGCCCGTCGGCCTGTCCGAGCGAGATAAAATCACGCGCACTGATCGGCATCTCTTCGTCAATAGGGCGCGATTGCGGTACATAGCCAATCACTGGTTTTCTTCCGGCTGCTGCCACATCAACCATTCCGCTTTGCGGACGTATCAAACCGAGAAACGCCCTCAACAACGTCGACTTGCCGGCACCGTTTGGTCCGATCACAGCCAGCATCTCACCGGCGGATACCTGAATGGATAAGTCGTGCAAGACTTCCTTACCATTAAACGCAACTTCAAGATGATCGACTCGAACCCGTTGCAGCATCGCAGCGCCTCCCATTTTCGATAATTTCAGCCAGCTCACGATGAAGGACGATGTCTTTGTAAAGAGTAATGATTTCGATTTATTCTGTCAAGCTTTTTTACCCGCGAAACCTGTTCAATGCATTGGGATAAGCAAAAAAGAGTTCCGCCTGCCGGTTGCCGAATCGACATACGATCACAGAGCATTTTTCCGCGGATCCGCGATTACCCGATCGGGCTACCAATAAAAAAAGGCGTGAAGCACCAGAGAATCGACATGAGAGTGCCGGCAGCAGTACCACATGCGTCGATAAGAGGCACCGCGAACGCCGATCAGATCCAAATACTCCACTTGAGAAGATCCGCCGTTTTTTAATGCCAATGCAACCTCTCAGCCATCAACTCACTCGATTGTCAAAAAAAGGCGGAAACAGGCTCACGCCGGTTCTCGGTGCGTTAGAAATTCCTGAATGGCAAAAGAAGCTCCGCCGACTGCCGTCGCATCTTTCCCTAAGGCGGAAATCACGATTCGGCAGTGCTGCGTCACGTGTTTAAATGCACGCGCCGCTACCGTCCGCTTGACCGTCTCCAGCACAAGCGGACTGCTGCTCACTAAGTCGCCCTTCAACGTCACCAGTTCGGGATCGAAAATATTGATGATATTATTGACGCCGAGGCCGAGATAATAGCCCATCCTCTCCAGCACGTTTAGCGCGTCGGCGTCGCCGCGGTGAATAAGCTCCAGGGCTTCCTCAATGTTGGAAACAGGCCGTTTTTTTAATTCTGACAAATGACGAAGAAAAGTATTCTCGGAAGTATACAGCTCCCAGCAACCACTATTGCCGCAATGGCACTTTTCGCCATGCAAATCAATCGTCATATGGCCCAATTCACCGGCCAAGCCGGCGGATCCGCTGAACAACTTACCATCGAGGATCAATCCAACACCTAAGCCGATACCGGAGCTGACAAACACGCCGTTCCGACAGCCCTGCAGCGTCCCGAACAGCTGTTCGCCATAGGCACCGGCGTTTGCCTCATTGGTCAGCAAAATCGGACAGTCAAACTCGTTTTGTAAACAGTGTTTTAAATCAACATGGTCCCACTTCGAATTGGGCGTGAAAATAATCTTTTGTTCATGATCGACAAAACCGTGTATGCCGATGCCGATGCCGATAATGCCGTACGGTGTTTGTGGCGCATGGCGGATCAGCTCATGAAGTTGATCGATCAGTTGCGGACACGCAGCTGCAAACGACGGATCTTTCAACGATATCATCTGTTCAAAAATAATTTGCCCATTTAAATCGGTCAGCACTGTCCGGATATAATTCACGCCCATATCGACGCCGACAGCACATCCGGCCGCCCGATTGAAAGCCAGCATCACCGGTCGCCGGCCACCGGTTGAATTGGCCTGACCCTGGCCGATTTCATCGACCAGACGCCCCTCAATGAGTGAAGCGATCTGCGATGAAACGGTCGCTTTGTTCAAATGCGTGAGCTCGGACAGCTCCGCGCGCGAAATTGGCGACCGTTTAATAATTTCCTGTAATAAAATTTGTTGATTATGTTTGCGCACAAAGGCATGATCCGCCGTGTTCATTGTCATCATCCTATCATTATAGTAACCGTAACAAAGAAGGGCAGGCCGTGCCAACTTACGCCCTCCGCTTCTATCTCTAAAGTCATTGCCGCATTAAACTAATCATATCGCTTGCGTCTTAATATTCAACACCCGCTTGGCGCACTTCGTAACGTTTTCCAGTTAAAATACCCGAAAAACACACTTCCATTTCAATGTCCTCCTAATTAGTATAGTTTTAACAATCTTTTCAAGTCAATTTCAGAAATGAAAGGAAGCGCGTTTCAATCAAGTTAACAGGCAATGATAACCATAGCAAAAAGGCCCATGACGGCCTTAGCCGAAAAAATTGGCCAAGGTGCCATGGACGCTTTGAGACCGATCATTGTCTTCTTGCCTTAGACAAGCGGATTGCAACATCGCCTGACTCACCATGAGTCGATCGTGCAATCAATGATTTTCGAGCTCTTGGTAATCGAAATAGTCAAAGGTAGCTACCTGGTCGTAACCGGCGTAATCAACTGCAGCTAAACCGACAAAAGCACCGGTAAAGAAGCCGCCGTAACTTTGCAACACATAATCATCGGATAACACGGCAGCATCCAAAGTCACGGGAATTTGCCGCCAATCTTGACCGTCGAAAGAATAATCATACCGGTAAGACTGCTTCCGAACCCTTGTTCTGAACCAGACATAGTCAATCCGATCAGGAATTTTGATCGCATTATCCCTTAAAAAGGAGGTATAATTGCCGCGGTTATTTTCCGCCACTTCGATGACGCGGCCCCGCTTCTCATCCCGGGTAATAAAGATCCACGACCAATGCTTATCATTATAAAAGTTGACTAAACCGGCCATTTGTTGATACGAAAAAGGGGCAAATTTAACTTTCGTTTCCGCATTAAAATTAAACGCCTGCCAGCGGCGAGCAATCATCGAGACGTCAAAAGTACTGGCCAACGACCCCTTACCGATCAAACTCAATGATCCGTTTCCACACGATCCCATCTTGTCTGTAAACGGAACTCTTAGCGTATTCCAATTCCAATCGAGTGCGGATTGATCAAAGTCATCATGTTGAGAATGATCGGGCGGTGCCGTTGTCGGGACGGCGTCTTTCGGCGCATCGACTGCCACTTGACCGCCGTGGCCGCCGACGATGTGCGGCCAACCGGCTGCATCCCACTCAACTTTTTGGATAGACGTTTCACGGCCGAGCGTACACCATCCTCGTGGATCATGAGAAGACTCCGTGTCATGATGCCATGGCCGGGAAACCAAGGAAGCATAATACCACTCTCCGCCGGGCGTTTCTACCAAGGCACCGTGTCCCTGTTTCTGTAAATAAAAATCGGGCGTGTCGATATTTGTGATAAATGGGCCGTTCGGTTCGGTGGCAAACGAGTAGGCATCGAGCGTCTTCGAGCGCGCAACAACCTCTTCATGCGTATAGACAGTTCCGCCTTGGGCAGCAAATAGATAGTAGGCATCGTTTCGCTTGTAAAGATGCGGCCCTTCAACCAACTTCACCTCCGTTCCGGTATAAATTGTCCGTGCCGTTTCCGGCTTAAGCTTCATTGTGACCGGATCAAATTCAGTCAAAGTAATTCCATGAAAGGGATGGCGCCACTCACGATGATCCCACGTTTGTTGTACTAAATATTTTCGACCGTCAGCATCATGAAACAACGAAGCATCGAATCCAACACCATTGAGTCTGATCGGATCGGACCACGGACCGCGAATGTCGACGGCCGTCGTCAAGTAGTTCGTCATATCTTTAAAAGCGCCTTCAGTTATCTTGACATCCGTATACACCAACCAGAATTTCCCATCGGCATAGGATAAATCCGGAGCCCAGATGCCGCCTGACGACGGGTTTCCCCTCATATCCAACAGTTTCGTCGTCGAAAGCGGCGATGGCAAGGGTCGCCAATGAACAAGATCCTTCGACTCATGTACACGTACACCGGGAACTGTCTCTTATACACATCTGACGCTGCC
>UQRJ01000123.1 GCA_900543345.1 uncultured Sporolactobacillus sp.
CGGCAGCGTCAGATGTGTATAAGAGACAGGAAGTCACCGGTATTTCGATCGGCGGCGGCAAAATTGAAATCACCGACGTCGACGGCTTCCGGATTTCGTTGAGCGGCAGCAACCCGGCCCTGCTCGTCCTGCATCGCGATAAGTACGGTGCCGTGGCAGAGGTGGCCGGGCTGATTGCTCAATACGAGATGAATATATCCTACATGGAAGTCTCGCGAAAAGATAGGGGCAGTTTGGCCATGATGGTCATTCAGACGGATGAGGATATCGGCGAATCGTTGGCCGGCGAGATTGCCCGGCTGCCGAATATGATCAGCGTGGCCGTGCTGTCCTGAGTCGAAAAATGTTCATGGAAGGTGAATCCTATGTTCAGAACCGTCGGCGAACTGGTTGAACAGGCGGAAAAAGAAACACTACCGATTTCTGAAATTATGATTCGTTCGGAAATGCAGACCACGCAAAAGAGTCGCGCGTCTATTTTTCAGCGGATGGAAAATAATCTTGCGGTCATGGAAAAAGCAGTAAGCAGAGGAATTAATGAAGATGTTCGCTCGCATTCCGGACTGACGGGCGGCGATGCCCGGTTGCTGCAGCATTATTTGCAATCGGGGCAATCGTTGGCCGGACCCGTTTTGCTCGATGCCGTCAGCAGGGCGATGGCCACGAACGAAGTCAATGCCGCCATGGGGACCATTTGTGCGACGCCGACGGCCGGGTCGGCAGGCGTTGTGCCGGGTACGTTGTTCGGCCTGCGCGAGCGCCTCCAACCCTCGCGTGAACAAATGGTTCGCTATCTGTTTACTGCCGGGGCCTTCGGTTTCGTCGTGGCCAACAATGCTTCGATCGCCGGGTCGGCAGGCGGCTGCCAGGCGGAAGTCGGGTCGGCGACGGGGATGGCTGCCGCTGCAATAGTTGAACTGGCCGGGGGCACGCCCGCACAATCAGCCGACGCGATGGCTATTGCACTCGGCAATATGCTCGGCTTAGTCTGCGACCCGGTGGCCGGGCTCGTGGAAGTCCCCTGCGTCAAACGTAATGCGATCGGTGCGGCCAGTGCGATTGTCGCCGCCGATATGGCGCTGGCCGGGATCCACAGTAAGATTCCCTGCGATGAAGTCATTGACGCGATGTATCGTGTCGGGCAGATGATGCCGGTCGCCTTAAAAGAGACCGCGCTGGGCGGCCTGGCTGCGACGAAAACGGGCCGCGAACTCAAAGAACGTATCTTCGGCAACGCGACGCGACGGCCGGTGACGGATCGGAAATGACAGTGCAGATGGGATCGATTCCGGTTGCTGGTGTGAACGGCGTTGGCAAAGAAACGGAAGCGATGTTAAAACAGCTTGACATTGAAACGGTAGACGACCTTTTTACTTATTATCCTTATCGCTACGATGACTATGAACTCCGCCGGCCGTCGGACTGCGCGGACGGTGCTCATGTGACGTTTGCCGGTCAGGTGCAAAGTCTGCCGGTATTGGCTTTTTATGCGAAAAAACGCTCGCGAATTTCTTTTCGCTTGCTCAGCATGGCTGATCTGATTACAGTGACCGCATTTAATCGCCCCTACCTGAAGCGTAAACTGTCACTGGGCACGGAAGTGACGGTGACCGGGAAATGGGACCGTAATCGGGCGACGTTGACGGTGACGGAGCTGCATATCGGTCCTGTTTCGTATTCCTGCCGGCATCGCATCGCTCCTGTTTATTCGGTTAAAGAGGGGATGACGGTCAAGCGCCTGCGTGCGATCATCGAGAACGCATTCAGACAGTTTCCCGACCTGCCCGCGGAGATTCTTCCGCCGGCATTTATCAGTCGTTACCGGCTGATGGGGCGCCGGGAGGCCGTGCGGGAGATTCACTTTCCGACAGAGCGCCGGCGGCTCGGCCAAGCGCGCCGGCGGCTGGTATACGATGAATTTCTGCAGTATGAGCTGAAAATGCAATGTTATAAGCACGCCAGAAGGCATGCGCAGGACGGTCGGATGATTCCCATCGATCACCGGAAAATTCGCACGTTCAATGAAAAACTTCCGTTTAATTTAACGACCGCACAACGCCGCGCTGCCGGCGAGATTCTGCGCGACATGGCCTCGCCGTTTGCGATGAACCGGCTGCTTCAGGGAGACGTCGGTTCGGGAAAAACAGTGGTTGCGGCGATGGCGCTTTATGCTACCGCCGCAACCGGCTATCAAGGCGCGCTCATGGCACCGACGGAAATTCTGGCGGCTCAACATGCCGATAATTTGCAACGGCTCATGGCTCCGTTTTCGATCGATGTTGCACTTTTGACCGGTAATGTGCGCGGTAAAGCTAGAAGCCGATTGCTAGGGGCACTGAAACAGGGCGAAGTGAATGTGTTAATCGGTACGCATGCGCTGATCCAACCCGACGTCCGCTTTCACCGTCTCGGCCTAGTTGTAACCGACGAGCAGCACCGTTTCGGTGTCGAGCAGCGGCGCTTGCTGCGTGTGAAAGGTAAAATGCCCAATGTGCTGTATATGACGGCAACGCCGATTCCACGTACATTGGCCCTTTCCGTATTCGGCGACATGGACGTTTCGACCATCGACGAGCTGCCCGGCGGTCGAAAAAAAATAAAAACCTATTGGGTGCGCCGAAAAATGATGCCGAGGATTGTGCGTTTCATGGCCAAAGAATTGCACGCCGGCCGGCAGGCCTATGTCGTCTGTCCGCTGATCGAGGAATCCGAGCAACTGGATGCGCGCAATGCGATGGATGTTCATGCCCGCCTGACGAAGGCACTGCCGGAATATACCGTCGGCCTGCTGCACGGACGGATGACGACAGAAGAGAAAGATGACTTGATGAAACGTTTTAAAGCAAAACGTGTACAGGCCCTCGTATCGACGACGGTGATCGAAGTGGGCGTGAACGTCCCGAATGCCACACTGATGGTCATCTACGATGCCGATCGTTTCGGCCTGTCTCAGCTGCATCAGCTGCGCGGCCGCGTCGGCAGAGGAGACCGGCAATCGTACTGTATTCTGGTCGCTGACGCTAAGTCGGAAACAAGCCGGGAAAAGATGAAATTGATGACCGAGACAACCGACGGCTTCCGATTGGCGGAGTTTGATCTGCAGTTGCGCGGGCCCGGTGATTTTTTCGGAAAAAAGCAAAGTGGCCTACCGGAATTTAAGCTGGCGGATATGATTCATGACTATCGGACGCTTGCGGCGGCCAGAGATGATGCGGCCCGTCTCGTTGACGATTCGGCGTTCTGGAAAGATGATGTTTACGACGGCCTGCGTCGTCCGCTTATCGACACGGGCATGCCGGGACGTACGCGTCTGGATTAATTGGCGAAACTTTTGCGAGCCCCCGAGCGTATAAATCAGACGGACGGCGTATGCACGCCGCCTGCCGCTCTTTCTGCCTATCCGCAAATATGGTATACTTTTTATTATCACCTAGTCTTAATAGGATGCGCTAGGAAAAATCGATCGTAAACAATCGGGCGGCGGTACTCCGAAATGAGAAGAACGAAGCAGGAACGTCAGGAAAAATTGAAAAAAACAATTGCCGAAAATCCGTTCGTGACCGACGATGAATTGGCCGGACGTTTTTCCGTCAGCGTGCAGACCATTCGTCTGGATCGGATGGAACTGTCGATTCCCGAGTTGCGTGAGCGGATTAAATATGTCGCCAGACGCCAGTTCGATCAGGTCCGGGCTTTGCATGAAGATGAAGTCATCGGCGAAATTGTCGACCTTCAACTTGATTCGCGAGCCATATCGATTCTGGAGATCGGATCGAATCATGTCTTTTCCAGAACCGGCATCGCCCGGGGGCATCATTTGTTTGCTCAGGCCAATTCATTAGCCGTGGCGGTGATTAACGATCCGCTGGCATTGACGTCGCGGGCATCGATCCGCTTCATCCGCCCGGTCAAAGTGGGCGAGCGAGTCGTGGCAAAAGCTCGAGTCGCACGCAAAGAGCCGTCACGTACGATCGTCGAAGTAAACAGTTATTCCGGTCAGGATCATGTTTTTGCGGGTGTGTTTGCGATGTATCGTTCGCACAGGGAAAAAGGACGAGCGCCAAAGAACTGATCAAAAACCGGACGGAGGATTTTCAGGAGGCTTTGTCGAATGGGTAAAACAGCATTTGTTTTTCCGGGCCAAGGATCCCAGTACGTCGGCATGGGCAGGGATCTTGCCGCAACGTTTCCCGGAGCAAAAGGTATGTTCGCTCAAGCGGACAGAAAACTCGCTTTTCCGTTGAGTCAATTCATCTTCGAAGGTCCCGAAGAGCAGCTGAAACGGACGGAGAATACGCAACCGGCACTGCTTACAATCAGCGCGATATTGTATCGTTTGCTGAAACAAAAGGGGGCGGAAGCGGATTTTTTCGCCGGCCACAGCCTCGGTGAATACACAGCGCTTTATGCGTCGAGCGTGCTTGATTTTGAGAGTGCGGTTTATGCCGTCCGCCGCAGAGGATTGCTGATGGAAGAGGCGGTACCGGCGGGAAAAGGGACAATGGCTGCGGTGCTCGGCCTCGATCCGGACACGATTGCCGCTATTTGTCGTCGCGTGTCGAAGAGCCAGCCGGTGCAGCCGGCGAACTTTAATTGTCCCGGCCAGGTCGTCATCTCCGGATCGACTGAGGGTGTTGAGGCGGCATCAAAAGCGTGCCGATCGGCCGGCGCGCGCCGAGTTGTACCGCTGGCCGTCAGTGGGCCGTTTCATTCTTCGCTGATGAAACCCGCTGCCGTAAAGATGAAGGACGTACTTGACGGGTTGACGTGGCACGATGCCCGCTATCCGATCATTGCCAATAGCACGGCGGAGCCGGAAGAAAAAGCAGCCGCTATTCGTGAGCATCTCATTGAACAGCTGTATTCGCCTGTGCGCTGGAGTGAATCGGTCAAGCGACTGGTCGCTCTGGGGGTCGATACGTTTGTGGAAGTCGGCCCCGGACGCGTACTCTCCGGATTGATCCGGAAAATTTACCGCGGCCTGACAATTCTACAAGTCAATAATGTCGAAACGCTGAATCGTACAATCGAAAAATTGAAGGAGCGTGCAGTGTAGATGGTGCTGAAGGGTAAAGTGGCACTGGTCACCGGGGCATCGCGGGGAATCGGCCGGACCGTCGCCTTGGAGCTGGCGCGGGGCGGCGCCGCCGTTGTTGTTAATTACGCGGGAAATCGGGAGAAAGCGGAAGAAACGGCCGCGGAAGTCAAAAAACTTGGCGCCGAAGCCGTGACGGTCCGCAGCAACGTGACAAGCGAGACGGACGTGCAGGCGATGATTAAAATGGCGACCGAAACATTCGGCCGGCTCGATATCGTCGTCAATAATGCCGGCATCACGCGTGACGCACTGCTTGTACGGATGAAGGAAACCGATTGGGATGCCGTACTCGCGACGAACTTAAAGGGTGTTTTTCTTGTTACCAAAGCGGCGCTGCGGCCGATGATGCGGCAACGTAGCGGCCGCGTTGTCAATATTGCTTCGGTCGTCGGCATTCTCGGCAATGCCGGTCAGGCGAATTACGTCGCTGCCAAAGCCGGCGTTATCGGATTGACCAAAGCAACGGCACGTGAAGTCGCGTCTCGCGGAATCACCGTCAATGCCGTTGCTCCGGGATTCATTACAACTGAAATGACGGAAAAACTTCCGGAAGCGATCAAAAAACGAATGAAGGAAGAAATTCCCTTGAAAAGGTTGGGCACGCCGGAAGATGTTGCCCGCGTTGTTCGATTTTTAGTTGACGATGATAGCCGATATATGACCGGACAAATATTAAGTGTTGACGGCGGAATGGCGATGCAATAGAATAAACTGGGTTTGTATCGGGGGGCGCGCGCAAGGGGGATCGATGCAAGTCGTCGGCGGATTGCGTGTGCTCTTGAGAGGAGGTGAAGTCATGAGCGATAACGAAATACTTGATCGCGTCAAAAAGATTGTCGTTGACAGACTGAGTGTGGATGAGGCCGACGTGAAGCCGGAAGCGTCATTCAAAGATGATCTGGATGCCGACTCTCTTGACATTGTGGAGCTCGTCATGGAATTGGAAGATGAGTTTAATCTGGAAATTTCCGATGAGGATGCTGAAAAAATTCAGACTGTCGGCGATGTTGTCTCTTACATAAAGAGCCACACATCATGACATGAAACGCTGAAGTCCCGTTTTTCTTTCATGTTGAATACGGGACTTTTTTGGTAAAAAGCAGTGTTTTGTGAAAGCAGAGGTGGAGTCTGATGCCGGAATCAAAAAAACCGGACAACGACGAGAAGAAGACTGAAGAGCGAATTCGTCAGTTTACAAGAGGCTATTCGTTCCAGTTCAACGATGAATCGCTGCTTTTTCAGGCTTTTACCCATTCATCCTATGTGAATGAGCATCGCCGCGGGTCTCAGCAGGACTATGAACGGCTGGAGTTTCTCGGGGATGCCGTTCTGGAACTGATGATCTCACAATATTTGTTCAAGCATTTTCCTCATATGTCGGAGGGGGATATGACCAAACTTCGTGCGGCCATTGTTTGTGAATCCGGCTGGGTTTTGTTTGCCAAATCGCTGTCGTTGGAGGACAAAATTTTTCTCGGGCGAGGCGAAGAAGCGACCGGAGGGAGGAAGCGGCCGGGGCTGTTGGCCGATGTGTTTGAAGCCTTTGTCGGAGCGCTGTATCTCGATCAGGGGCTCAGCGAGGTCAACCAATTCTTGGAGAAGGTCGTTTATCCGAAGATAAACGACGGTACTTTTTCACATGTGGTGGATTTTAAAAGCCAATTGCAAGAGACGGTTCAAAGGGAAAATCTTGGCGACCTTGATTACGATGTAGTCATGGAAAAAGGCCCCGCTCATCAACATCGATTTATTTCGAAGGTGCTGCTGAACGGGAAGATTGTCGGCACCGGCAGCGGTACGTCGAAGAAAGATTCGGAACAAAGCGCTGCACGGGCGGCACTGAAAACGATTGCCGGATAACAAAAGCAGCCGAGAGAAGCCCGGCTGCTTTTGTTATCCGGTTTGCAAGCAGGATGGGTCGGAACGGAGGGATCGGCATGTTTTTGAAAAGGCTGGAGGTTACCGGCTTTAAATCGTTTGCCGATAAAACAACGATCGAGTTTGTCCCCGGCGTCACGGCAGTCGTCGGACCGAACGGAAGCGGCAAAAGCAATATTACGGAAGCCATCCGCTGGGTACTGGGCGAACAGTCGGCTAAATCGCTTCGCGGTTCGAAAATGGAAGATATTATTTTTTCCGGCAGTGACGCGCGAAAAGCGGTGAATATGGCGGAAGTGACGCTGACGTTGGATAACGGCGACCGCTATCTGCCGATCGATTATAGCGAAATCAGCGTGACGCGACGCGTCTTCCGCTCCGGCGAAAGTGAATTTTTACTGAATAAGCAAAATTGCCGATTAAAAGACATCGTCGATTTGTTTATGGATTCGGGACTCGGCAAAGAAGCCTATTCCGTGATCGGCCAAGGGAAAATCGACGAAATACTAAATAGCAAGGCCGAAGATAAACGCAAAATTTTTGAGGAAGCCGCCGGGGTACTGAAGTACAAACTGCGGAAGCAGGTGGCCGAAAAAAAATTGGCCGAGTCGCAGGGCGACCTCGATCGCGTCGAAGATATTCTCCGCGAATTGAACGATCGGCTCGGTCCGCTGAAAACACAGGCCTCCGTCGCCCAAGCGTATTTGGCGAAGAAGGAAGCGCTGGAGCAGATCGATATTGCGCTTCTCGCTCATGATATTGCCGATTTGCATACCGAATGGGAAAATGCAAAACACCGGCTGCAGGTACTGGTCGAGAAAAAAGCCAAGCAATCGGCCCGACTGGCCGAAAAAGAAAAACAGCGGGCGGTGCTGCGGCAGGCGCTGGAGCGTCTCGACGCGACAATCGATCGCGGTCAAACGGAGCTCGCCGGAGCAGGGGAACAACTGGAAAAGACTGTCTCTTATACACATCTGACGCTGCCGAC
>UQRJ01000124.1 GCA_900543345.1 uncultured Sporolactobacillus sp.
GATGTCTTAGGGTCTCGTGGGCTCGGAGATGTGTATAAGAGACAGGTATAAAGATAATGTCGTTGTTGCTCCATGGTTTAGTGCGCAGGGCGCAAGACTCCGGCGGGAAAAACAGGCCAAGACAGACTCCGCAGCGAATCACACGAGCGAGGAGGCTCATGGATCGCCCGCCGAAAGCGAGCGTCCGCAGCGAAAAACAACAGTCAAGTTTCACAGAGCTTAAAAATAAAATAAAAAAAAGAAGAGTTGAACTGAACCCCCAAAGTTGGACAATGAAAATCCAACTTTGGGGGTTCACATCAAATGAACTCTTCTTTTACATGGCAATGAATGATTCAATTATGAACGTCATCGGAAATATCTTCCCGAGCAAATCAGAGCTGCTAGATTGGCGGCCAGATGCGAAAAGCCGTTAAAACAAGATAGGCACAAGCAGCTCCGGCCATCTATGCCGTGAATCCATTCGCGGGCTTTCTCCACTTGCCGCTCTTCGTAAAAGCGTGCAACGCCGACGCCCGCTGCCGGTAACAGACGGCCGCGATTTTTTGCATTCCGACCGGGCTGGCAGTCCGCTGCGCGTGAGCGCTTCCATTCGCGGGCACATCCGCTCTTTTTTCCTTCCAACTGCAAACACTTGTAAATCCATTCATGAATTGCATTGCCCGGGCATAGACATAAAGACGTAAAAAGCGCTGCGGGCGCAGTGCTTTAAGACAGAAAATAGCGGAATATATCGGAAACGGCATGATCTTTCATTAGACATTTCCCATGTTCATCCAGACGATAAATGGTCATCGTCGATGTGTCGCCGAACTCGGCAAGCAGCGAAATCAGCGTCTCCTGATCCGTCGATCCCGATAGTTCGTCTTCTCCAAAGTGTAAATAATAGCGGTTATTCAGCAAATACAGACTCCCGCCCCCTACGCCGAGATCGTGAAGCGAGCGGGTTAACGTAATGATATCTTCAAAACAGTCGAACTGATAAAGAACATCGTCGCTTTCGTCCATCGTCACCTGCATCTGAATAAAATCATCGTCTTCATCATCGTACGTCTCATCATCGTCGTCGAGATTATCCGCCGGGACTTTTCCGCGTGAGACAATCACGACCATTCCCTGAGCCGGCAATGAAAAGACTTCCACGTCGATCGGCCCGCTTGCTTCGAAGCCAAGCTCATCCCCAGCTTCCAGCATCATGTCGCGAAAAAGCTGCTCCACGCTCGGCAGATCGTGCCACAGATCTTCCTTGGAAATTCCGCGTTCTTTCAAATCGTCGAATGTCAGGAATATCTTGATCCTGTCGCCGTTCAAACGTTCCAATCGCATCGCAAATGCCTCCTTGCCAACAAGCCCTGCCTCTTGCAGATCACCGCAGACCCATTTCAATTATATATATGTCGGCGCTGCTCATCGGTGTCTGTCGGTAGCATCTGCGATATCCGCAAGAGTCGGAAAGCCGGGTTTTTTTGTTCCTTCGACTTGAATGTAGTATACAACGCATTTTCAAAAAAGTACATGCCTTCGCCGGAAAATCGGCAAAATGCCGGCATCCGGAACAAACGAGCGGGCCAAAATCGTTCCGCCGGTGATAAAGACAAGTCGATCGTGCATATAAAAACACTGTATGCTTACAAATACGAGGAGGAATTTATCTTGCCGACCTACCGAAAATGGATTCGACCGTATATCGGTCGCTTCGATCCCTGTCCGCCGCTGACACCGATTAGTTATGAAACACCCGCCCAGTTGTATCTCGGGTTTCAACCGGCCGGCATGCAACAGTTTTCGCCGGATGAAGCATTGTCGCGAGGCACGCTCTGGCCGGGCTTGTATACGCCGTATACCAATCCCTATCTTCAACCGCGCGGGGAGGGTTGAAAACACATGACCGAGACAAATCAGCTTCCGGAAACTTATTACGAAGAGCTACGCGCCCTGCAGGCCAACGATTTCGTCCTTGTCGAATTGACACTGTACCTCGATACGCATCCCGACGACCTTGACGCACTGAAACAATTTAACCGGGCCGCGCAGAAAAGTGCCGAACTGCGCCTGAATTTCGAAAAACAGTACGGCCCGCTCCGCCAGTTCGGGCACAGTTACTCGGCTTATCCGTGGCAATGGAAAAAGACACCCTGGCCCTGGCAGGTCTGAACGCTTTATCGGCGAAAAAGTAACGGGAGATGAAACAGTGTGTGGTATTATGATAAAAAGCTGCAATACCCCGTCAGGGTCACAACATGCGACCCGCGGCTGGCCAAATTTCTGATTGAGCAATATGGCGGCAATGATGGCGAACTGGCCGCGGCGCTGCGCTACCTGAATCAGCGGTACACAATACCCGGACGCGTCATCGGTCTGCTAAACGACATCGGCACCGAAGAATTCGCCCATCTTGAGATGATCGCGACGATGGTCTATAAGCTCACAAAAGACGCCACACCTGAACAACTGAAAAAAGCAGGACTCGGTCCACATTATGTCGATCACGGCAAATCACTCTATTATGAAAACGCAGCGGGACAAACGTTTAGAATGGGCATTCAATCAAAGGGGGATCCAATCGCCGACTTATACGAGGATATCGCAGCCGAAGAAAAAGCACGCGCGACGTATCAATGGATCATTAACGTATCGGACGATCCGGGGCTGAACGACGCACTCAGTTTCCTGCGGGAACGCGAAATCGTTCATTCTCAGCGTTTCCGCGAAGCAGTGGAGATCATCAAGGCCGACCAATCCGCAAAAAAATTTTTCTGATCGCTGGCGGCGTTGCCCTATTTGTGATATAGATTAATGCCGCTTTCGCGGAGAAAACGAAGCACTTTGATTCGGCCATGGTTTCCGTATTCTTTTGGCCACAGTTCCCCGCCGCGATCGATAATCTCTTCGCGCAGAGCATCAAAGTCGTCTCCGGCTTCCTCCGCTTTTTTATGGGCCTGATCGTATAGTATCCATTCGAAGAACGCCGCGGACGATAACACCCAGAGCGGCGGACTGGAAAGTGCACGGGTCAGGCCATGCAAAACGGATACATGTCCACCCGGACTGAAAAACAGCAACCCGACCGTTGTGCAAGCAAAAATCAGCAGCAACGCACCATGGAGCCATTCATATTTCTTATAGCGATTTTCCTCTTTTTTTCGTTTGACCAGTTCGACCAGAATCTCATATGTTAGAGCCGGCAGGATGCCGCTGTCTCTGAAAGTCTCAAGTGTCATGCCCCCGCCCCCTTAAAACCATCGTATGCGAGGCAGCGGATAATTAGGACCGAGCCGGCAGCAATCGATCCAGTCGTTGCCGCCAGTGCTTTTCGCCGCGGATTCCCAAAACTAGCGGACGACGACGTCGGAAATCTTCCACCCGCGCGCCGCAGTGATCACAGCACAACCTTGAATGCCTGTCTGGCGTTTCATCGAAAAAACGCAACAACGCCTCTCGGCGGCATCCCCGACAAGCAATCCATGTACGCATATGATCCAAGTCGCGGCGCTGCAGCAAACGTCGTTGTCGGATTTGCCGCAGGCAATGCCGATAGAGTGTCTCTTCGCCAACTGTGGATTCCGCCCGGTCGAGGATGAAGCGTGCGGCTGACTCGCTGACGCCCTCCTGCTGCATTGTTTCCACAAAATGCGGCCGGTTGGCAGAGGAAAGTTCGCCACTTGACAGGCGATGCAATGCGCTTTTCAGCTGATCCGGCGTCGGGAAATTTTTTTCAATCAAACGAATCGGTAATCGATCGTCGGCAGGCGTATGCAAAAGGACCGCCAAACCGCGATCGCCGTCTCGTCCCGCGCGGCCGACTTCCTGCAGGTAGTTGTTAAGGCTGGCCGGATAATGAAAATGAACAACCAAGCGGATGTCCGGTTTGTTAATGCCCATGCCGAAAGCACTTGTTGCGCATACCAGATCCAGATCGTCGCTGAGAAACTGATTCTGTATTTTTCGCCGGTCCTCAGCCGGCAAGCCGCCGTGATAAAAGGCCGTCCGCAAACCGAGCTGCGCCTGAATCAGCCTGGCAAGCCGCTCCGTTGATTTACGATTCAGGCAATAAACAAGCCCCGGCAAACGACTGCGGCCAAGCAGCCGTAACAGGTCGCGTGTTTTTTCAGCATCGTCGGCGGCCTCGCGGACCATCAGGGTGATGTTCGGCCGATCGACGCTGCGCCGGTAGCGAAAAGCCGCTTCCAGATGTAAATTGCGGACGATATCGCGGCGAACGCGGCGGTCGGCCGTTGCCGTCAACGCTAAACAGACGGGGTTCCCGAGCGCCGCCCGTACTTCCGATAGGTGCAGATAATCTGGGCGAAAATCATAGCCCCACTGTGAAATGCAATGCGCTTCGTCAACCACAAACAGTGAAAATCTCACCTGCCTCAGCGCATTGATCACCTGTCCTTGTCTGAGCATTTCCGGCGACACAAACAGAAAGCGGAAATGATCCGCGCAGGCAAGAATTCTTTTCCGCTCCGCGGGATGAATCATTCCGTTCAACGCACGGACGCGCCTTTCCCCCAGACGCCGGAGCGAAGTGACCTGATCCTCCATCAGCGACAGAAGGGGGGAGACAATCAGCACCGTTCCGGGCAGCAGGTAGCCCGGCAACTGATAGCAAAGCGACTTGCCGCTTCCCGTTGGCATCACGGCAAACACATCCCGTCCCTCGAGCAGCGCGGCGATAATCGGTGCTTGTCCTTCCCGGAATGCGTCAAGGCCGAAACGGCTCTTCAAAATCTGCCGAGCGCCGCGCATCATTTCTTCACCGGTGCTCATTTGTTTCATTCCCTTCATGAACGCTCCGCGCCAACGCCAGCCGAATTTGAAAATAATCAATTCGATCGCCGAGAGAAGCCTTAATCGGCTTAAGTTGCCGAGTCCCCAGCCGGGAAGCCGCGGAGCGGATCAAGCGTTCGGTCGCTGGCGGCAGAAAACGCGACACATCGATATCCGCGACTTTTAGCACGATTTCAACGATATGATCTTCAATCGTTCCGCGTGACAGGCCGCGTATGTCGCTCACTTTATCGATACTCAGCCCATTGCGCAGCAGGGAAAAGCTTTTTGCGGCAGAACGGGATAGCGAAGTTCCGCGCGGCATAAGCGGAGCAAGAATCGAAAATCGCGCCGTATTTTCCGTAATCTGCCTGATCATGCGCCGCAGCGCCGATTTCGTCAGTAGGACACATTCAAAAAAGTCACGGCCCGTCGCCTGCGGAAGCTGCGCCGGCGTCAGCCCGGGCAGCTTGTGGCCGCTGAGCTGCAGAGCAAGCAAATCGGCTTCCACGGACGGCATGCAGATGAGTAGATCCCGTAATTCGTCATGTAAATTTTCCGCCGCCGTCGACAGTTCCGCGTTAAAGTGCATGACTAGTTGCCGGATGCGCTCCGTGACGGCAGGACGGCGAGTTACTGGGAGAAACGAATCGTTGCCGGCGTTTAGTTCCGACAGTGTCTGAACGAGCAGCTGCAAGTGCAACCAGAAATCCCCTTCTGCGCGGACGGCATCGATCAACCGCAACCCGCTTGGCAGCCGGTAATGTTCGTTCCACTCCGACAGCTTTCGCCGCCCCGCATGGCTCAGGCGAAATTTATCCGCGGCGTCTGCAAGCGGCGTTATCCACCCCTTTTTCAGACAATCCGCCGCCAGATCGGCAAACCTACGCCGGTCGACGCCATCACATGCATGGTAGAGCGACGAAAGCCCGAACAGAAAACTATCCTGCACGGCCTGCAGCGATGGTCTGCCCTTAAGCAAATGAATCATTCCGGGCAGCGTACGTTCGCCGTTTATCTTCCCGACAACATGCAGCATTAGATAATGATCGAACGCCAATTCAAATCCCTCCAGGCGAGCGCCTTTTTCTCTTTCATTTTTAAGCGGCCGGCCTTGTTTTTTTACTTATCGCCAGCGTGCGCAGGGATGCTGAATCGGAAGGTCGTCCCTTTTCCCTTCCGGCTGTTGACGGAAATCTCTCCGCCGTGCGCCTCGACAATATGTTTGGCGATCGCTAGACCGAGACCGGTCCCCGCCTGCCCTCGCGTCCTTGCCTTATCCGCTTTATAAAAGCGTTCGAAAACAAACGGCAAGTCTTCCTCACTGATACCGACACCGGTATCGCGAACGGCAACCTGCAACTTATCCTTGGCGACAGCTGCCTGCAGCGTTACCGAACCGCCCTCATGTGTGTGACGCAGCGCATTGTCGATCAAGTTGGTCAGCACTTGTTCCATGCGGTCCGGATCGATGGAAAAACGCAGATCCGCATCGAAATCAAGCCGCGTTACAAGACGTATGCCTGATTTTTCCGCTAAATTAGCAAACTTTTTAATCACACGATGAAAGAATGGAAACAAAGGAATCGCTTTGCGATCAAGTTGGAAGCGGCCCGCTTCCAGTTTCGCCAGATCCAGCAGTTCGCTGACGAGACGTCCGAGCCGCTTCGACTCGTCAAGGATAATTTGCGCCATGTCTTCCTTTTCCTGATCCGTCTGCGCAATCTCATCGACAATTGCTTCACTGTAACCTTGAATCATTGTGATCGGCGTGCGCAGTTCATGGCTGACATTGGCGACAAAGCCTTTTTTCATCTGGTCAATATGGCGCTCCTCCGTCATATCGCGCAAGACGAAAACGGCACCTCTAATCTTTCGCTCGGCATCGAACAGCGGTGTCATGATCAGCACCCAGAAACGCCCCTGTGCCGTCAGTTCGCGGACGACTTGTTTTTTCTGCTTCGGGGCGGCAGCAAGCATTTCCGACAGAATCTGCGGCACGTCGGGACCGCCGACATGTTCGTAGGTCCATGCCTGAATGAATCGCTCCGCGGGAGGATTACCGGCTGCTATTGTCCCGTTTTTGTCAAGAAGGAGCACCCCGTCCGCCATATTGTTCAAAATGCCGGCCAGTTGCTCCTTTTCCTGATTTAGAGCCGTTATGTTGTTTTTTAGATCCGTCCGCATCTTGTTAAAAGCAACGGCCAAATCGCCGACTTCATCTCTGGTAATCACCGGAACATTAATTGCGAAATTCCCTTTGGCGACTTGCAGCGCGGCCGTTCTCATCCGCCGCAGCGGCGCGCCGATTCGAGTCGAGAGAAAAAAAGCAAAAAAAGTAGTCAGAATAATCGCAATTCCGACACTGATACCGATCAGTTTTTCCGAAGCCTGCAGGGCCTGCTGCGACACTTTCAAAGGCTGATACACATAGATTGCGCCTGCTTCGCCGGAAGCGGCACGTACCGGAACGCCGACGACAATGAGCCGGCGGGTTTGCGGCTGGCCTTGGGAATAAATGGAAAAGTTGCCTTCCTTCTTCACTTGTTTCTGATCTGCTTGCTTTAACACGGCGTCCGCTGTAAAGAAGCCGCGTCTGATCATTTTCAAGCTGTCCTTCGTCGACGAACGCCAGTAACGTTTGTCAGTCACAAGCGCGCTGCCGGCCGAATATACATCCGCCATATCGGCTACCGACGTCAGTGTCTCTTTTCCCGCCCCTTGCCGATTGATTTTCTGCGCCGCCTTCTCGGCGATACGGATCATCTGCTGCTGAGTCGCGTCAACGCTGTTATTTTGAAAAAACTGTAACAGAAGTATCGTCAGAAATAACAGGACAATCATCACCAGAACAAGGATGGTCGCCCACAGTTTGGTAATAATCCCGTGACGGATCATGCGCTTGGTTCAACCTCGATTTTATAACCGACACCCCAAACGGTCACGATCATATTCGCGGCATCTTCAGATACGCGATTTAATTTCTCGCGGAGCCGTTTGACATGCGTATCAACCGTCCGCAGGTCGCCGAAAAATTCATAATTCCACACATCTGTCTCTTATACACATCTCCGAGCCCACGAGACCCTAAGACATCTCGT
>UQRJ01000125.1 GCA_900543345.1 uncultured Sporolactobacillus sp.
ATGTCTTAGGGTCTCGTGGGCTCGGAGATGTGTATAAGAGACAGATGCAAAACCGTACTTTTTTCATTGTTGTCACCTCCTGAAATTCGCCATTATCCTTGACGGGCTATTCGGCAATCGTCCGGATCATACCCGAAAGTCATGACGATCAAGCGATCTTATTGTTCTGAGCATGATTTTTCAGCCGGCCGCCCGATCTGCTATAATAAGTCTTGTCTGCAGCGGATCATCCGCCGCACAGTCCCGGAGGCGCGCAGGCGGATTTGTAAATAAGGAGGTATCAGCCCGTTGCCCGATCAAACAGTTTCCGTCAGTCATCGCCGTTATGAGGTCGTTGAAAATGTGCGTAGCGGCTGGAATGAGGAAGCTTTTATGAAACGATACAGTGATATTCTTGGCAAGTTTGATTACATTGTCGGAGATTGGGGCTACAATCAGCTCAGATTGCGCGGCTTTTACGACGATCGCAATCATAAATCGACATACGATACGAAGATCAGTACATTGGTCGACTATCTCGTCGAATATTGCGGCTTTGGCTGCGCCTATTTTGTGCTGAAAAAAGTATCCGGGAAATAATGGATGATTTGCCGGCGGCTGTCGTTTTCCGTTCGCGGATCGCCGGATGCAGCGGACGATCCCGGGAAGCGCTTCAACGAATGCCGACCGGCAATCCACAACTGTCTGATTTGTTTTTTACTGCATGACTGCCATCCTTTCCGCGGTCCATTCAGCCGCTGGCCACCGCATTACTTTATCATTTTGCACAGAATTCATAAATTCATTAATCCACACGAAAGAAGAGAGGATCATGTATTTTGTTGACCGTCGGAAAATCGCAATCATTCTCGATTATGTCAATCATCTATTGTCAGTGTACCGGAATGGTCAATGGGAATCCCCTGCGGGTGAATTGACACTGGAGCGAATTGCGCAGAATCTAATCGAATCCGTCATCGATGTGGGCAATCAGATGATTGACGGATTCATTATGCGCGACCCGGGAGGTTACGAAGACATTGTCGATATTCTCGAAGATGAGCAGGTGCTTCCTGCGGCGGAGGCAACGCAGATTCGGCAAGTGGTCGGATTGCGGAAGATGCTCGTGAAAGATTATACGTCTGTCGATCATCATCGGTTGAAGGCAGTGCTTGATACGGGAAATGACGCATTGAATCATTTCTCAGAGCGGATTCGGATGTATATCGAAAAAGAACTCGGCCCGGTTTCGGCATTTACGCCGGACAAGCCGTCTGCCAATCAATAAGTATTTTTAAAAAGCTGGGGGTAAATCATGGGGAAGTCGTATGATGCGTTTCTGATGGATCTGGACGGGACGGTCTATAAGGGAAAAGAAAAAATTCCGGAAGCAGTGGAATTTGTTAAAACATTAAAACGAAATGGGCTGCGCTATCTTTTTGTAACGAATAATTCGACGCGAACCAAAGAAGCCGTTGCCGAGCAGCTCGGCGGTTTCGGCATTCCGTGCACGGCAAGCGACGTATTGACGACCAGTATGGCGACGGCGGCTTATATTAAAAAAAAGAAGCCGGATGCCACCGTTTATTTTATCGGTGAAGAAGGTTTACGGCAGGCAATGCGGGAAGCCGGCCTGGTCTACCAAGAAGATCATCCCGATTTTGTCGCTTTCGGCATGGATCGCGGCATTACTTATGAAAAATACGCGAAAGCCTGTCTGGCCGTCCGGGCGGGAGCAAAATTTATTTCGACCAATCCGGATGTTGCCCTGCCGAACGAGCGCGGACTCATGCCCGGCAACGGTTCGCTCACGTCCGTCATCACGGTATCGACCGGCATACAGCCGGTTTTTATCGGCAAACCGGAGCCGATTATTATCGAGCAGGCACTGGAGAAGCTTCATGCGACGAAAGAACGGACGTTGGTGATCGGTGATAATTATGATACCGATATCATGGCCGGTATCCGTGCCGGTATCGATACGTTGATGGTTCTGACCGGCGTGACGTCGGAGCAGCAATTAAGGGCAAAAGAGATCCAGCCGACGTATGTCGTGCATTCACTCGCGCAGTGGCGCCTCTGACGTCTTTCTTCACTATGGGCGAAAAGTACAGCCATAGTCGGCCTTCTTGTCGCATAATATAAGTATCAGAAGAAGGACGCGGAGGTGAGCGTCTTGCCGGAAGAAGGCCGATTGCCGGCATTAATCGAACGCAATTATGACGAGCAGATAACCGGCCGGCGATGGCAGGAGCTATTTTTTTTCCCGGCTGATCGTTTCATCCATCATCAGTTCGCCGAATTAGCACGCGTCGCCGATTATCTGAATCATTACCGGATTATTCCCTGTTGCCGTGTGTTGCCGAAACGGGATGGAACTTACCTGCTGGAAGTGGACGGTACGGCGTCTGTACTTTTACAGCGACCGTCTTCGGTGCCGGCCGATCAAGCGAACTTGCGGATCGGCGCCATGCTGGCGGCGTTTCACCGGGCCACGCGCGGAGCGGATCCGCGCCGCTTCCGCGAAACGCCGTTTTATGAGCGGATCGACCGGCTCATTACCCGTAAAGAGACATTGGACCGCCGTTACCGGGCATTACTGGCAAAGGGAGATCCCGATCGTTTTGAGCGACATTTTCTTAACAGTTATCTTTATTTTTCCGGCTGCGCGGAAAATGCCATTCAATATTTTGTCGATATTGGCATTGATTTTCCTGTTCCCGAGCCATTGGTGCTAACGCATGATCGTTTTTCCGGCCCGGCGTCGTTGATTCCGGAAAATCCGGCCCGGTGGGTCGCCGATGCCCGCGGCCGAGATCTCGCCGAGTGGCTTCGCTGGATTGCCTGGAATGAGACCGGCGAGGAAGCGATTCGATCGGCGTCGCTTTTTCTTGACGATTATGAATCCGTATTTCCGCTGAGCGATCAGGCGGCGGCGTATCTCTTTGGCCGGCTGCTGTTTCCCTTTCCTTACGTCGATTGCTGCGAGCAATATTTCGCAGCGGATCGTTTGTCTCCGGGTGAACGTGAGGAGCTCAGTCAGTTGCTGCTGCTTCATGAAGGCCGAATCCGCCGACAGGAGCGAATGCTGGCTTATCTCGGCCGGCGCAGGAAACGGCTGCCGCTTCCCGAATGGCTGGTGAACCGGTGAATGTTTTCCAGCCGCGTGAAACGAAAATCCACGTAAAAAAAGACCTGCCCTTCGGCAAGTCTCCGGTTTTAAAGCCCGGACATTCAAGGGAATGGCCGGGCGTTATTTTCATCTCACGGATTAAAATACTTGTTCAAGTTGTCTGACACCCGGGACACTGCCGATTAATGCCTGCTCGATTCCCGCTTTCAATGTCAACGTGGAACTTGGGCAGTTTTCGCATGCGCCGAGTAAACGAACACGCACGACGCCGTCATCGATGCCGAGCAGTTCCACATCGCCGCCGTCCCGCATGAGATAGGGGCGAAGTTTCTCAAGCACTTCCTCAACCTCCTGATACATGCAAAAGCACTCCTTTCGCTTTCTTGCTATGATTCATTATATCCTGTTCCGAGAAAAAAAGCCAAAGATCATCACGCGGCTTGAAGACAAGCATCTCCTGTTTGCCGTGATTGACGAAAAAAGCAAGTTAATGTGACGCTTTTTGTACAGACGTGGTATATTGAATTATAATCGGAGTTAACAATAGCGACACCGATGGTGCGGAGGCGACCTGCAGTTCCCGCACAAAAGTCCGCGGCCCAATCGACGATGAGCGCAGCGCTTGATGCCGCATTGAAAGACTGTTTTGCCGAGCGCAGCGCGATAATGATTTTCGCTGCGTCGAGCGCGGGAAAGATCAGACGTCCTGCCGGAGAATTTCGGCGGCACCGCTTTGGGCCGCCGATAGCTCTGGAGAAGGCGTTGCTTGCGGAGACGGTGCCGCCGAAATTTGCCCGCCGAGTTTTCAAGTTGAAACGTTGTTGCGAGCGAAGATAGCCGGGCGAGTAGCGGTCAAGGTAAGGACAGGTTTAAGCAATGGACGGAAAAGAGGAACGAGTCATGCTCGACTTTCATCACAGCTGGCCGTATGAACGGGTCGCCGACGATATTTATTTTGAAGAATGTCCCTTTTGTCACGCTTCGCCGGTGCTGATCCCAATCAAACAAAAAGCGATACAAGCCGCTTATGAGGGGATCAAGACGCGCATCATCATGCCTTGCTGCCATGGGAAAATTATTGTCGAACACATGGATAACGATTACGTCTGGGCGTTGGAGGAGCTAAGATAGAACCGCCGGAGCGGGAAAGCTCAATGAATATGCAAAAACCGGCGACGGCTGAATAAAGGCGATCGGCTGTTGTCAGCATGCTGAACGAAATGGACAACGGGAGAGTGAAGTGAGTTCAAATGGAGCAAAAACAGTATCCTTTTACCAAGATGCACGGCCTCGGCAACTGTTACATTTATATGGACGGCGTGAGTCGCGAATTGAACTGCCCGTCCTTTCCCGATTTATCGCGGCGCGTGTCCGATCCGTATCGGGGTGTCGGCGCGGACGGGTTGATCCTGATCCTTCCGTCGACGTCGGCAGCGGTGCGGATGCGTATTTTCAATAAGGATGGGTCCGAAGCGAAAAACTGCGGAAACGGGCTGCGCTGCGTGGCCAAATACGCCTGGGAGCACGGGCTGGTGCATGAGCCGACGTTTACTATCGAGACCTTATCGGGCAATAAGCAGGCGAGCGTTCATCTAAATAACGGGGCAGTAGATACGGTTACCGTCGATATGGGGGAACCGATCCTGCACCGGTCGGCTATCCCGATAGCCGGCGGCCGTCCCGATGCACAGGTTATCCGTGAACCACTCAATGTCGATGGCGAACATTATCGATTTACCGCCGTCTCGATGGGTAATCCGCATGCATTGTTTTTTGTCGACGATATCGATCGGGCACCGATCAGGAAGCTGGGATCATTGCTTGCCGATACCTATCCATTGTTCCCCGAAGGCGTGAATGTCGGTTTTGTTCATCCACGGTCCGACCGTGAACTGGATTATCGCGTCTGGGAACGTGGATCGGGGATGACACAGGCGTGTGGAACGGGGGCATGTGCATCGGTTGTCGCCTCTGTGCTGGAATCGCGCATTCGTCCGGACGTACCGGTAACGGTACATTTGGCTGGCGGCGATCTGATTGTTGAATGGCAATCCACAACGCATCATGTGCGGATGACGGGCGAAGCCGTGACCATCTGCGATGGCCTATTTTTTAGGTAGAAAGCGGTTCACTCTAATTGTGATAAACATCACAATTAAGTATAATAAGGGGAAAAGGAGCTGATTGAAATGAAAATCACGTTAACCGGAACGGCAAATCAACAGATCAAAGCGATGTTGAAAAACGAAGAGGGCGACGATTTGTTCGTCCGCGTTGGCGTCGGCGGGAGTGCCTGTTCCGGTTTAACTTACGGTATGGGTTTTGATGACAAAATGATCGCCGGGGATATATCGTTGAACATGGCTGGCTTGAAAGTCGTTGTCGATAAAAACAGTGCGCCGCTGCTTGACGGTGTGACCATTGATTATCATCAGGACCGCGCAGGGAGCGGCTTCACGATTGATAACCCGACCGCGACGGCGTGTTGTTGCGGTCGGTCGGCGGAGACGGATGAACAAACGGGAGAAACGGTGAAATCCTGCAATTGCTAAATGAGGCCTCGGTCTCATTGTCATTGAGTCCGGCCGCAATTGACAACAGCTCACGCGATCGGGGAATGGTCCGGACGAACGCCCTTGAATTGTTCACAAAAAAGACATATTATTGTTACGAGTAAGTGGAACCCAAGAATTTCATCGAGTGAAAAGCCGCCGGTAACCGATACATCCGGTTGGTATATTCGCTCATTTATAACTATGACAAAGGTGGCTGTGTACCATGAGCAAGCCGAAACTATTGATTTTAGGTGCGGGTTACGGAGGTATGATGACAGCGACGCGCCTGCCGAAAGAACTTGCGGCGGACGATGCCGATATCACGCTGGTAAACAAACATAATTATCATTATCAAACCACTTGGCTGCACGAAGCGGCGGCCGGAACGATTCATCATGACCGGACAAGAATGCTGATTCGCAACGTGATTGATACCCATCGTGTCCGTTTTGTTCAAAATATCGTTCAATCGATTGATCGGACAAATAAAAAAGTTGTGTTGAAGGATGGAGCGCTGGATTATGACTATCTTGTCTTGGCGCTCGGTTTTGAGTCGAATACATTCGGCATTAAAGGCCTGGGAAATTATGCTTTTTCCATTCGCAGCGTGAATACGGCACGGAGAATCCGTGAACATATCGAATATAAATTTGCCAGTTATAATAATGATCCCGATGCAAAAAGCAGCGATCTGACGATTGTTGTCGGCGGTGCAGGCCTGAGCGGTGTGGAGTTTATCGGTGAACTGGTCGATCGGATTCCCGGACTATGCCGCGAATATGACATTGATCCGCAAAAGGTAAAAATCATTGATGTCGAAGGTCTGCCGATCGTCCTTCCTCCCTTTGACCGGGAGTTGGCTGATTATGCGAAGGATTATCTGGAAAATAAAGGTGTTGTATTCAAACTGGGTACCTTTATTAAGGAAGCCACACCGGAGGGCGTCCTCGTTCAGAAAAAGGGTGCCGAAGAAATGGAAGAAATCAAAGCGGGCACAGTGGTTTGGACCGGCGGTGTCAAAGCCAATCATATTCCGGCCGATTCCGGATTTGCGACCAATCGCGGAAAGATTCCGGTCACCGACGACCTGCGTGCGCCCGATGACGACCATGTTTTTGCCGTTGGCGACGTTGCCGCGGTTTTTCCGAATGGAGCGGAACGCCCCTATCCGCCAACTGCGCAAATAGCCGTTCAGGAAGGCGAATGTGCGGCGAAGAACCTGGCGCATCTGATCAAAGGGGAACCGACCGAGAAGTTCGTCTATAAGAATAAAGGCACGGTTGCTTCACTTGGTGAAAAACAGGCGATCGGCGTTGTCTTTAATAAGAAGCTGAGAGGGAAATCGGCAGCGGCGATGAAAAAAATGATTGATGATCGTTATCTTCTGGAACTCGGCGGTGTCGGTTTGATGCTTAGGAAAGGAAAACTCAATTTGCTCTGATGAATCGGGTAAGGAAATCCGGGGTGCGCCGACATGCATCGCGGATTTTTTCGTTAGGCTCTGTTTAAAGATAATGCTGTTTTTGGTTTGGAGTGGAAGACGCGAGACTCCGGCGGGAAAAGCGAGCCAGGGGAGACCTCGCAGCGAAGTCACATGAGCGAGGAGGCTCACGGATCGGCCGGGGCGAAGAACAGCAGCCAAGTTGTTAACCAGAGCTTTTCGTTAAAAAAGCGGTACGGCGTTAAAGGAGCTTAAGAAGTGTATCTTGTCGGATAGAATGCTGCTATGCGGGAAAATATAGGGTAGGAAAAGGTCTCAATCGGTGTGGATAATTTTCCAGATGCGGATTATTTTTTCGGCCAGATCGGGAGACTCCGTCAATTCGTTAATGAAGGGAATCAATTCGGGAAATTTTCTCAATCGATGCATCAGTTGCTGTTCCTCTTTTCCCGGATAATCAAGCGGTGCTTCCATAATGGACAGCGAGCGTCCGAGCAAATAGTCGGTTGAGACGTTAAGAAAATCGGCAATGCGGACCAGTGTTTCCGGATCGGGTTTGCGGGCGCCTGTTTCATAGCGGTTCAGCTGAACATTGGATATATTTAGTTGAGCGGCCATTTCCACCTGCGAGAGATTCTTTTCCTCGCGGAGGTAGCGGATTCTCTGACCCAGTGTATTTCGCATAGAAATGATCCTTTCATAAAACGACGCGGCGATGCCGAATAAAGAAATTCCTGTCTCTTATACACATCTCCGAGCCCA
>UQRJ01000126.1 GCA_900543345.1 uncultured Sporolactobacillus sp.
GATGTCTTAGGGTCTCGTGGGCTCGGAGATGTGTATAAGAGACAGCAGCACACCCGCGTCACCTGCAAGGCCTCCGATGTCCTCCGCTGGAGAGAAGGCATCTGCTATGCCAAGTCGCACCTGCTCGCCGCATTGCTCAGATCGCAGCATATCCCGACCGGTTTCTGTTATCAGCGGCTGATGCTATTCGACACGCCGGAAAAAGGTTACTGCATTCATGCGCTCAATACGGTGTTTATCGAAGAAAAACAGCGCTGGATCCGGCTGGACGCCCGGGGAAATAAACCGGGAATTGCGGCGCAATTTTCTCTTGACCACGAGGTACTGGCCTTCTCGGTTCAGATGTCACTTGGCGAAATCGATTATCCGACCAATTTCAGCGAACCCCACCCCAGTACTGTCGCCACCTTGCTGGAAAATGACAACGCGCTGACAATGTACCGTTATCATCTGCCGGATCGGATTTGACCTTCTGAAGAACGGCTGGCAAGGATAACAACCAGCGATCGCATGATGGGCTCGACGGCACATCGCTACCCATTTGCCAAAGAATCGCTTTGTTTATTTTCTATAAAAGAGAAGGCGGCCCAACCCTTTTTGCTCATTGTGGCTAACCGAGTCCCTTTCAATATTGCGCTGGATGTTTTTCAAAAAGAAGATAGCAAAAAGCCCGCCTACTTCTTTCACGGACCTCAGCATTCCTTTGACAATCGCTCCACCGGATTAACGAATGGATGCTATCGATGAGTTCGTTCGATTCGCATACAAATGACATGCCACGAGATGATCGTTGCTCACCTCTTTTAAAACCGGTCGCCGGGCGGCGCAGATGTCCATCGCAAATGGGCATCGCGTTCTGAAAACGCACCCGCTTGGTGGATTGAGCGGACTCGGCAGTTCTCCTTTCAGAATGATTCGTTCCCGTTTCTCCTCGACATCCGGATCGGGGATCGGATTCGCCGACAACAGCGCCTGCGTATAGGGGTGCAGCGGATGAGCATATAATAAGCGGTTGGACGTCTGCTCGACCAAGTGCCCGAGATACATGACCGCCACGTCATTGCTGATATAGTTGATCATCGAAAGATCATGGGCGATGAACAGCATCGTCAGCCCTTTTTTCTGCTGAAGATCTTTCAAGAGTTGAACGACCTGGGCCTGTACCGATACATCCAGTGCCGAGATGGGTTCATCGGCAATGACCAGTTCTGGATCCAGTGCCAATGCACGGGCAATGCCGATGCGCTGACGTTGACCGCCGCTGAATTCATGCGGATAACGATTTAAGCAGCCACCACTTAAGCCGACTTCTTGCAGCAGTTTCTCCACGCGCATGCGGCGTGCCCTTGCGTTTCGGCAAGTATGATGAATATCCATCGGCTCGGCAATCAGATCCAGGATAGTCGAACGGGGATTTAATGCTGCATAAGGGTCTTGGAAAATCATCTGCATCCGGCGGTGCAGGTGAAAATGTTCCTTATCGTTCATCTCGTCGATGCTTTTGCCGCCGAAACGTACCGTCCCCGCTGTTTTTTTATAAATGCCGATAATCGTCCGCCCGAGTGTGGTTTTACCGCATCCGGACTCGCCGACGATCCCGAGCGTTCTGCCTTTTCGTACCGCCAGGCTGACATCGTCGACGGCTTTAAGAAAGCGGCCGCGGCCAAGATCAAAGTATTTCTTTAAGTGGCTGACTTCCAAAAGCGCATGGCTGTTCATCGTATCCCTCGCTTATGCTATCGTTTTTCCTATTCGACCGCCCCAAGGCGGCCGAAGCTGCCCCTCAAGCGGAACGGGATCATTAGTTAGTCTTGGTCGCCCACTTCAGTTCCATATAGCCGACCGGATGATAGACAATGCCGTTCACTTTCGGATTGATCAGGTAGGCCTGGTTATAGAAATAGATCGGGATCAGCGGCATTTGGTCCAGCAACCGCTTTTCCGCCCGGTACATGAGTGCATAACGTTCGGCATCATTTGCTTCCGAAGACGCTTTATCCAGCAGCCGATCGTAAGTCTTATCGCTCCACTGCATGCTGTTCATCTGATTGCCGGTCGTGAAATTCATCAGATAATTAATCGGATCGGCAAAGTCGGCCAGAAATGAGCCTTTAGAAAATTGGAACTTTCCTGCCTTTTGCTGCGACTGGAAAACGTTCCATTCCATATTGGCCAGTTTAACAGACACGCCGAGATTTTTCTTCAGCATGGTTTGAATCGCTTCACAAATCGACTGGTTGACCGGATCGGAATTATAGGTGAGTGTGATTGCCGGCAACTTGTTTATCCCTTCCGCCTGCATGCCCTTTTGCAAAAGCTTTTTAGCCAGTGCCGGATCATAATGGAACAAGTTGCCGTTAGACTTGCGAAAATCCCGGCCGTTCGGATCTTTGAATCCCGGCGAGACAAATCCGTACGCCGGTTCATTTTTCTGCTTAATCACATAATCGGTGATCTGTTGATTGTTAATTGCATAGGCAAAGGCTTTGCGGATATCGGCATTCTGGAACGGCGCCTTCTTGACATTCATGCTGAGGAAAAAGGTACCGCCTTGCGGAGCGATCTTGACTTTACCGGATTTAAACAGTTTATCGCTCAGGTCCGCGGGGACGCCCGATGAATCGAGCTGACCGGTCTTAAACATTTGGTACTCGGTATCCGGGTTATTGACCATCGACCAATCAATTTCAGCGAGTTTGACCGTCTTGGCATCCCAATAGTTCGTATTCTTTTTGAAAACCAGCGTTGAATTATGTTTCCAACGAGTTAGTTGGTAAGGACCATTGCCGACAAACGTTTTCGCATTGGCAAACCATTGCGAATTTTTTTCCGCGATATGCTTATCGACCGGAAAGAAGGCCGGATTAGAAATCAGATTTGTAAAATAGGACTGCGGATGCTTGAGCGTGACGACAAGCGTGTGATCGTCGGTGGCTTTAATCTTAACGCCCTTTGCCGATCCTTTACCGGAGTTATATTCCTCGGCGCCGTCAATGAGATAGGCCAGAAACGCGGCTGGCGAAGCCGTTTTCGGATCAAGCAACTTTTTCCAGGCGTATTCGAAATCTGCTGCCGTTACCGGATCGCCGTTACTCCATTTGGCATTCTGCCGAATATGGAAAGTGTAAGTTTTTCCGCCACCAGATACGGACCAGCTTTTGGCCATCGCAGCTTTCGGTTGATTCGTTTTATCCAGGCGTGTCAGCCCTTCAAGCAAATTATTCAATGCATTCAACGAATAGGAATCAAAAGCGACAGCCGGATTGAAAGAGGTCGGTTCCGCTCCGTTGTTCAGCTTAAGCACCGTTTTTCCCCCGCCGGAGCTGGGACGGGCGGTACAGCCGCTGAATGCAAAGATAAGAAGTAACGACAACATCACGAGGATGACCGGATTCCATCTTATTTTCATACTCATTTCCCCCTCATGGTTTCGATTTGCTTTCTCACCGTCTCTGCCCGTTTATCTAAAAGCCAGCAATCCGCCCGATGTTCGGCATCGAGGAGGATCGTCGGCGCCTGAACATGATCGCAGACCTCCATCGCATACGGACAACGCGGACTAAAAGCACAACCCGGCGGCGGTGAAAACAAATCCGGCGGCTGTCCTTGGATCGGTTTGAGTACATCCGTAATCAAGTCGAGACGGACAATCGAGTTCAGCAGCGCCTGCGTATAGGGGTGACGCGGATGATAAAAAATAGTCCGTTTATCGCCGATTTCAACAATTTTTCCGGCATACATCACAGCGATACGATCGGCAATTTTCGCGACAACGCCAAGATCATGAGTAATCAGAATGATGGACACGCCGGTCAGCTTCCGCAGACGATCGAACAAGTCCAGAATCTGTGCCTGAATCGTCACATCGAGCGCCGTCGTCGGTTCATCGGCAATGATGAGCTTCGGTTGACAAATCAAGGCCATCGCGATGACGATCCGCTGCCGCATGCCGCCGCTGAATTGATGCGGATAAGCCTTCATTCGTTCTTCCGGATTCGGAATGCCGACCTGTTTCAGCATTGCAATCGCCCGTCTTCCAGCCTCGGAACGGGACACTTTTTTCTGATGAATCAGTCCTTCGGTCATCTGCATACCGATCGTCAATGTCGGATTCAAGGCGGTCATGGGATCTTGAAAAATCATCGATAGATCATTGCCGCGGATCTGCCGCATTTGCTTCGGCGATAGCTCTGTCAGCTTGCGGCCGGCGAAGGTGATCGATCCTTCGACGACGGTCGCGGATTTCGGAAGCAGGCCCATCACCGACAACGACGTCACACTCTTGCCGCAGCCGGATTCGCCGACGATAGCCAGCGTTTCGCCCGGAGAGACCGAAAAATCCACCCCTCTCACCGCCTGGACCCGGCCGCCGCGGGTCTGAAATTCGACACGTAAATGACGAACAGCAAGCAGTGCGTCCGTTTCCATACCATCAGCTCCTTAAATTCGGATCCAGTGCATCCTGCAAACCGTCACCGACAATATTAAAAGCAAACATAGTCAATGAGATGAATAATGCCGGAAAAAATAGTTGCCACCAGAATCCCGACAATATCGCCGACAAGGAATTATTGACCATCACTCCCCAACTGGCATAAGGAGCTTGAACGCCAAGTCCCAGAAAACTAAGAAACGCTTCGGAAAAAATGGCCGACGGGACCGTCAATGTCACCTGAACGATGATCGGCCCCATCGTATTGGGAATCAAATCTTTTCCGACAATGCGCGCTGTTTTGCCGCCGAATGACCGCGATGCAATCACAAACTCGTAGTTTTTCAACTGAAGAACTTGCCCACGGACGATTCGGGCCATATTGGCCCATCCTGTCGCCGACAGGGCAACGACAATGGTGACAAGCCCCGGCCCCATGACAACCATCAACAAAATCACGACAAGCAAGTAAGGCAATCCATACAGAATTTCGACCACCCGCATCATGACATTATCGATGCGACCGCCCTGATAGCCGGAGATACCGCCATACGCGACGCCGATCAGCAGATCAATCAGGGCGGCTACAATCCCGATGAACAATGAAATACGCGCGCCGTACCACGTCCGGACAAAGACATCGCGCCCCAAGTTATCCGTTCCGAACCAATGTTGTCCGGACGGCGGCTGATTTTGCATCACCAGATTCTGCCCCGTGACTTGATAGGGCGAGAACATTGGGCCAAACACCGCCAGGATGCCGAGCAGCACCAGAAAGATCAATCCGCCGCTGGCCAGTTTGTTTTTGCGGAACTGAAACCACGTATCTCTCCAGTAAGATGTATTCGGCCGAACGAGCGGATTGACCTCCCGATCTTTTTTCTCGCTCAACCGAAACCAGCGATCCGGAATGGAAGGCAGCGATTTCGACTGCGAAACATCTACGCCGTCCCTGCTCATCGTTTCTCCTCCCCATTCAATTTTATTCTTGGGTCCAGCCAACCATAAGCCAAATCAACCAGAAAGAGAAGCACGATCAGGACGGTACTGTAGAACACCGTCGTTCCCATGATCACCGGATAATCACGAGAATTGACACTGTCGACAAAATACTTTCCCATACCCGGAATTGCAAAAATTTTTTCGATGACAAAAGTCCCTGTCAGAATACCGGCCGCCAGGGTACCGACAATCGTCACCACCGGAAGCAAAGCATTCTTCAACGCATGCCGGAGAATGATCACTCCCGGCGAAAGGCCCTTGGCCTCGGCCACCCGAATATAATCCTGGGTCAATACTTCCAGCATGGTTGATCGGATCAAACGGGCAATGATTGCCATCGGGCCGGTAGCCAGAGCAATCACCGGCAAAATCATATACGTGACGCCCTGCCATGTCCCGACCGGAAGCCATCTCAGATTAACCGCAAATTCTTGAATCAGAAGGGTCGCCAGGACAAAGTTCGGCACGGAGATGCCCAGCACCGCCAGTGTCATTGCCAGATAGTCGATGATTCCGTTATGCTTCAGTGCGGCCAATACACCGAGAACGATACCGGAAACAATCGCCACGATCAGCGTCCACATGCCCAGCTCGAAAGAGACAGGAAAACCGCGTCCAAGCAACTCATTAACCGTTTGATCCGGCTGCCGGATCGAAGGCCCGTAGTTAAATGTGGCAATTGATTTCAGATAGATTAAATACTGAACCGGCAATGGTTTATCAAGGTCGTAATGCTCTTCCAGATTTTTCATGGCCACTTGATTAACCGCTTTCCCGTTGCTCGTGTTAAACGGAGACCCCGGGATGGCATGCATTAAGAAGAAAGTAAGTGTTGCGATGACCCATATCGTCAGCAACATGACTAAAAGCCGTTTGACGATGTAGTTTGTCACGGCCATTTCCCCCATCATCATGTATTTACGTTATTTACAAGAACTTGATAAAAGCCGAATGCAATCCAATCTATTCCGGGCTTGACAGGTGCATTTTATAATATAAATACGATAACGCAAAATCATCTTTATAGCAATAATATTCTCAATATTTGTAATATATTTTCCGCATAGTGTATCCCCGCATCCGGCAATGGGCCAGTCAATGTTTCCATCTTTTAATGATAATACTCTGAAGCAATTAATTTGCATTTAGTTTGATATAAAACTATAATAGCGCTATGAAAAGTGATAACACAATCAGCCTGATGGCACGCATTCATGAAAAAATAAATAAGCGGCTCATCAATGCATTGAAAGAAGATGGTATCAACGACTTGGCTCCCTCGCACGCGGATATTCTGGCGGCATTATTCAAAAAGGACCGCGTCACCATGGCCGCCGTCGCCAAGCTGATTCACCGCGATAAGTCGACTGTCACTCAGTTAATTAAAAAATTGAGTCAAAAAGGCTATGTGACGATTCGCCCGAATCCACTGGATCGTCGATCAAATTTAGTTTGTCTGACGAATCGAGGGAAAACGCTGGAAGCGATTTTTCAAAAAATCAGCGAGCAACTTTACCAAATAGTTTACGCCCATTTGCGGCCGGACGAAATCGGGCAATTCAAGCGACTCATCAGAATGATCGATCATAATCTGTGATTTTTAGTTTTAATATCCTATTTGGAGGACGATGCAGTTGACAAAAATTTTGATCTTAGGGGCACACGGGCAGATCGCCCAACTTGCCGAGCAGCAATTACTAACGGATACTGATGCAATCCTGACCCTTTTCCTCCGCAATGCGCAACGACTGGCTTCACGAAAAAGCGAACGAGTTCGATTAATCGAGGGCACTGCCACCGACAAAGCAAGACTGCAACAGGCAATGCAGGGCCAGGATCTCGTCTATGCCAACCTGGCCGGCAAAGACATCGAAAAGCAGGCCGAGGCCGTCGCGGCCGCAATGCAGGCCGCCGGGTTAAAACGATTGATCTGGATTTCCAGCCTGGGAATTTATGATGAGGTCCCCGGCAAATTCGGCGAATGGAACAAGAATATCTTGGGTGATTATCTGGACACCTACGGGAATGCCGTGCGGGTTCTGGAACAAAGCGCCCTGGATTATACGATTATTCGTCCGGCATGGCTGACCGATAAGAACGAAGTCGACTATGAAACGACGCAAAAAGGCGAGCCGTTCAAGGGCACGGAAGTATCGCGCAAAAGTGTTGCCGACTTCGTTGTTAAGCTGATAGAACACCCCCGGCAGGAAATCCGCCATTCAGTCGGTATTGACAAACCGGGCACCGCGGGCGACAAACCGGCCTGGTACTAAAAAACATATGACCGGCGCATGATGATCGGCAACCATTGACAACACGCATTCAATCGAGTAGGAGGAGATAATTTCTCCGTCCTCTCCTACCACCGTACGTACG
>UQRJ01000127.1 GCA_900543345.1 uncultured Sporolactobacillus sp.
CACAAGGAGCTGGTTGAGGATCGGCGAACCGACACTCGATAGATCGCCGGTCACAATCAGATCGTAATCTTGCGGATCGCGGCCCGTATCCTGAAAATGGGTCCAGATTGTATCTGCGGCCGCCGGCGCCATCGCCGCACCCATGTTACTCGCATCTTTCACGCCCCAATCGATCACCCGGCCGACGGTGGCTTCGGCGATCCGCACCCGAGACGGCTTTCGGCTCAGCACGGCCGCGCCGGCACCGGTGACCGTGAACGTCTGCGTCAGTTTAGTCGGGCCGCCGTATTCCGTCGGATAGCGGAATTGCCGTTCGGCGGTCGCATTGTGACTGCTGACCGCGCACAGTACGGTGTCCGCATAGTCGCCGGCGACAAGCAAGGCGCCGGTCGCCAAGGTCTCCATCGACGAGGAGCAAGCCCCGAACATCCCGAGAAACGGAATGCGATGTTCGCGGGCGATAAAATTGGAAGTCACCGTCTGATCCATCAGATCACCTGCCAGAAAAAAATCAATATCGCTCTCTGCTTTCCCCGCTTTAGCCAAACTGTAGGCAATTGCCCGCCGCATCAGCGCCCGCTCCGCATGAGGCCAGTCTTTTTCACCGCAATACAGCGAAGGAAAGGTTTTATCGAACGTATCGGCCAGTGGACCCTTTGCTTCCAGCGGTCCGACTGCCGTGCCTGTCGCCTGAATATAGACCGGGCTATCGAATCGCCACGTCTGTTTTCGGACTTTACTCATTTCGTTTGTCGCCTCCGCCCTAGAGAACCTGTTCAATGAACAAGCGGATAATACCGAAGACTGTTGCCGATAAGACACCGAACACAATGACTTCACCGGCCAGCTGAAACAGATTGGTCGCGATGCCGAGTACAATGCCCTCGTTTCTATGTTCCAGTGCCGCACTTGTAATTGAATTAGCAAAACCGGTAACGGGAACAATGGTGCCCGCGCCGGCATAGCGGGCAATTTTATCGTAGACACCGAAACCGGTCAGAAGTGCCGCAATCAGAATCATCGTCGCGACGGTCGGATTACCCGCTGCTTGTTTGCCGAAATGAAAAAAACGCATGTAAAACAGCTGCACGAATTGGCCGATTAAGCAAATCGTCCCGCCGAACAGAAACGCACGCAGGCAATTGCCGACATAAGGAATCTTCGGCTGAAACGGTTTGATGTTTTCACAATAATTTTTCGGATCGTTTAACACGACGTTTGCCCCCTTTGTTATCGTTAGTATTTGCCAAGCGGGGAAAAATATGAGCCGGCAGACTGATTTGCGGAAGACTGGGCAGCCATAAAATAGAACGCTGAAGGAAAAGTGAACGATTTCAATTTACAGCAAAGATCGGTCATTCCGGCAATAATCAAGTGAGCTCAGCAGCTAAGCAACGGACGGCAACCGCATGAATCCGGGAATGAGACCTGCGTAATCGATCTTTTTCAGGCACCAAAAAACCGCCTCATCAATTCGAGGCGGCGGCTTGTTTGCCTGCTATGATTCTGCGATCTGGCTGCGGATCGTTTCGAGAATTTTCTTTTCGAGCCGGGAAACCTGGACCTGAGAAATACCGAGCCGCCGGGCGACTTCAGTCTGCGTCTGATCCTTGAAGTAGCGCAGATAGACAATCAGTTTCTCACGTTCCTCCAAGTGGCGGACGGCCTCACGGACAACCATTTTATCGAACCATTTCCCGCCTTCGCCATCGGAAATCTGATCGAGAATGGTGATCGGATCGCCGTCGTTCTCAAAGACGGTTTCATGAATGGAAAATGGTGCCCGCACCGCCTCTTGCGACAGGACGATGTCTTCCGGCGAAATCCCGAGTGCCTCGGCCAGTTCGCCGACTGTCGGATTGCGGCCGCTTTTTTTTGCCAGTTCATCGCGCATCTTGCGGACTTTAATCCCTGTCTCTTTGAGTGACCGGCTGACTTTGACCACCCCGTCGTCGCGGATAAAACGTTGAATCTCGCCGATGATCATCGGCACCGCGTAGGTGGAGAACTTGACATCATATTTCAGATCGAATTTATCCACCGATTTCAGCAAGCCGATACAGCCGATTTGAAACAGATCGTCGGGTTCATAACCGCGGTTGAGAAAACGCTGGACAACCGACCAGACCAACCGCATATTTTTCTGCACCAGTCGGTCGCGCGCCGCCGGATCGCCGGACTGGCTGCGTTTTATCAGCCGTTTAACTTCGCGATCGTCGAGCAGCGGATCTTTTCCCTTCAGTTTTCGATCAAGTTCCATACGCCACAGCTCCCTATTTGCAAATCGCCCGGTTGCGGCTGAACGCTTTGGTCATCCATACCGTTGTCCCACCTCCGACCTCGGTTTCGATCGTCACTCGATCCATAAAATTTTCCATGATTGTAAAACCCATGCCGGAGCGCTCCAGTTCCGGTCTCGTGGTGAACAGCGGTTGCCTGGCTTGCTCCACATCCTTAATGCCGACGCCGTCGTCATGGATGCGCAGATCGACCGTTTCGTCCTCGATCCGAGCACGGATTTCCACCTTGCCCTTGCCTGTATTTTCATAACCGTGAATGATGCAATTGGTCACCGCTTCGGAGACCACCGTCTTGATTTCGGTCAACTCATCCAGTGTCGGGTCCAGCTGCGCAACGAATGCGGCCACCGACACGCGCGCAAACGATTCATTCTCACTGACCGCGGTAAAGGTCAATGTCATTTCATTCGGCAATCAGGCCACCCCCAGCGTGTGAAGCGCATAGTTCTCGTCCGTTTCCAGACGGATAATTTTAAACATACCGCTCAATTCAAATAAGCGCCTGACCGCCGGCGAAATTGAGCAGACGACCATCTCGCCGCCGAGCCCGGCAATCTGTTTATAGCGTCCGAGAATGACACCGAGACCGGAGCTATCCATAAAAGTCAAATTGCCGAGATTCAGCAGAATATGCTGAACCATTTCTTCCTCCATCAACCGATTCACACGTGCACGCAGCTGATCCGCCGTATGGTGGTCGAGTTCTCCCTCCAGACGAATGCACAGCACACCGCTTTTGACTTCCAGATCCATTTTCAAGCTCATGTCGGTAGCTCCTCTCCAAAGAACTCTATAAAGCTGTTTTCTCCACCCGGTCGCCGGAATCCTGCTGGTCGACAGAACTAGTGCCGGTTCGCCAAAATGACCGAGTTATTTTGCAAGCATCGATCCGGCGCTGCGTTTGAACAGCTGCCACCATGACGCGCGCTTCACCGTCTGTCGGACAACCAGCGGTGTCCGCGAGACGATCTTCCCTTTTTGGCGAATAGTATAATAGCCGGCAATAGAGCCTGCTTTCACCGGCGCTTGCAATACCTTCTGCACGTCCGCGTGTTTCGACAGGCCTTTATCGCTCTCCCCCTTCTTCAGCAATAGAACAGCCGGGCGCTGCGTCACAACGGGAATCTTACCACTGGTCCCCTTGTTGACTCGCGCAAAAGCCACCGGCTTATTTTTATCCAGCACTTTTTTAGTCGTATAGCTGGCAAACGCCGTATCCATTAATCCGGCAACTTCTTTATTGCGTTCTTTCGGCGTTTTGGCACCCATGACAACGGCAATCACACGCATCCCCTGCCGTTTGGCGGTCGCCGTCAAGCAATATTTGGCGTCACTCGTAAAACCGGTCTTCAATCCGTCGGCACCGGGATAAGTTTTGATCAGCTTATTCGTGTTAACCAGCCAAAATTTTTCATCGGTATTTTCCCGCAGATAGTCTTCATACTTCGATGTATAGTGAAAAACTTTTTCATATGTTGCCAGTTCACGTGCCATCTTCGCCATGTCGTGGGCGGATGTGTAATGGCCGTCAACCGGTAACCCGGTCGGATTGCGAAAGCGGGTATGTTTGAGGCCGAGACGTTTCGCTTCGCGGTTCATCCGATCGATAAAGGCCTGCTCCGATCCAGCGACAAATTCAGCCATGGCAACCGATGCGTCATTACCGGAGGCAATGGCAATCGCCTTCAGCATTTCATCGACGGTCATCGTCTCGCCGGGTTCAAGAAAGACTTGAGAACCGCCCATCGATGCCGCATGTTCGCTCACGCTCACTTTGTCGCCGAGCGAAATTTGTTTTGCTTGCAATGCTTTAAAAATCAGCAGCAGGGTCATCACTTTCGTCATACTGGCCGGCGGCAGTTCTTTATCGGCATTGCGGCCATATAGAACTTTTCCGGTTTCCTGCTCAATAACGATAGCCGACTTGGCCTTGTCTTCCTTAGCCGACTGACTGCTCTGGGCTGCCGCCGGGGCAACCGGAGCCAGCGACGCGGCCAGCAGCACCGCACTCAGCAGCCATACACAAAATCCCCTCATGATACGACCTCCTCAAAATGATCCTTATCATTCTGTCCAGGAGGTCCGCTTTTATACGATTTTCACAGAAAAATTGCTATTTTTTAAGTTCGGATGGAAAGAATTATTGACAAAGAAGATACAAGCGCTGTTTTACTAACATATTGAAACCAATGAAAGGGAGAAGAGCCGCCGGAGAAGATAATTTTCAGGCTAAAATCGTTAATCCAACTAAAAAAGAACGGGGAACTCGCTCATGCCGGACGAACCAAGTACAAGCCTGAATCCCCAGCGAAAAAAAGGGAATTCAGGCTTGTGCTCACGTATTATCAGCTTTACTCAATCAATCTGCTGCTTTGTTTTTTGAAAGCAGACTGCGTGTTTCGTTAGTAATACTCAGCTTTACGGTTTTTGTAGCCGCGTTTCAAAACACCTCATCCACACGTTCTGATTATTCCTGCGCACGCTTATCTTCTTTCCTCCGCGTTTTTATATTACAGCTCATGTAAACGTTTATAGATGCAAATAAACCATGCATGGCACTGAAGAAAAAGTAGATCGTCAGATGGTCACGATGGCGGTTGGCCGCCCCGCACTAAGTCCGCCAATTGCAAATTAATCAATTTATCAGCACACATAAAAAAACCTTTAGATTAAATTGATTAACCAGTTTCTCAACGCGGCAAATGTATGTTATTATACTTAATGATTAATACTAAATGTTTAGTATTAAAATTTTATTATACTCAGCAGGTGAACAAAAATGTCGACACGAACAATGGTACTCGGGCTTCTCAAGACAAATGGACCGATGTCGGGGTATGAGATTCAGCAAATGATGGAGTCATCGCAAACAGATATGTGGGCCTACGTTAAACCGGCCTCAATTTATCATGCCCTAAAAAAATTACGGGAGGAAAGCAAAGTTGTTCTTGAAAAAGTTGAAAAGACGGGTCTAAGAACAAAATCCATATTTAAGATTACAGGAGACGGTGAATGCGAACTTAATCAGTTGCTTATCAATGCTTTCTCTCATTCATCAGTTGTTTTTCCGGCTTCTCTTTATACGGCTTTAACATTTATGGAGAATTTAACTAATGAAGAAATCATCACCGCATTGAAACGGCAAAAACATGAAATAACAACTATTTACCGAAATATGAAACTTGGATACGCCAAAAAACAAAAAGCTATCGGCAAGGTTCCGGTTCAAATTGATTTGATTTTTCAAAACATGTATCAGCAATGCGAATTGCAATTGAAATCAGTAGAAGCAATCTCACAAATAGTTAAAGGAGATTTGTAAATGGGACCCAAACAAAAGAAGACTGTCTTACTGGTTGTAATCACGGCTATCTTCGCCGACATGCTTACTTACGGACTAATTGTTCCGTTTTTGCCGATACATGCCAAATCACTTGGTGCGACTCAATCGGAAATTGGTTTATTATTTGCCAGTTATTCGATTGCTCTGTTCATCGGCACCCCTATTTTTGGCGCTCTAGCAGATCGGGTAGGACGAAAAAAACTATTAGTATCTGGACTTTCGATCTTAACAGCGACGACTATCGTTTACTCACTCTCGACTTCTTTTTGGATGCTCATCATTGCGCGATCCCTGCAAGGCCTAGCGGCTGCTATTCCATGGACAGCCGGGCTAGCGTTGCTCGCGGAGGCTTTTCCCGTGACAGAACAGGGGAAAGCAATGGGAATAGCTCTGTCGGGACAAGCTGCAGGCATCCTCCTTGGCCCGCCAATGGGGGGCTGGCTTTTTGAAGCAGGGGGTTACAGTTGCCCTTTTTTTACTGCTGGTGCGATTGCACTATTATCTACTTTTCTTTGTGCCATGCTTCTGCAAAAAATTACCGAAAAAAAAGCAAAAAGCGTTATATCGCCGTTTAAAATACTACGTCATCGACAAATTTTAATCATTTCAGGATCCGCTGTAATCGGCGCAGCTACTTTTGCAAGTATTGAACCAACGTTGCCCATTCATTTGAATGCAGATTTAAATTTATCTCCAGGAATTATCGGCTCGATGTTCGTTATTATGACGCTTGCTTATGGAACGACTTCACCGATCATTGGTGCTGTCTCCATACGATTGGGACCGATCAAAACCATCATGATCGGCATTGTCATGGCAGCCATCATGCTGCCTTTAAATGCCCTTACCTTAACCGTATGGTCGCAAGTAATATTTCTTGCTTTATTAGGAATTAGTCTAGGTATGATTTTAACACCGTCTCTGCCAAAATTAGCCGAAATCTCGCGCAATCTTGGCGGAATGTCACAGGGACTTACGTTTGCCGTTTATAATACTGCTTACTCCTTGGGAATGATGCTTGGTCCGCTTATCGCCGGCAGCTTAGCTGAAGGCTATGGACTGATCGTCGCTTATGCCGCGATAGGAGCAGCCTTTCTTTTCTATTTATACCCGCTCTATAAAATGACCAAATGAGTGCTTTTTGGCTTGTGGGGGAAGGTGAATTGAAGTCGCATTTTATTCAAAATACCGATGGATGAATGATAAATCGCAGCAACCGGTGAAAAAAGCCAAGCGTTCACATGTTCATTGCCATAAAAAAGCATCGGGGATATTTACCCAATGCCTTTTCATCAGCTACATTTCCCGGATAATTCCACGAACGAGCCGGGTAAATCGATCCTTAGCCCGCGCGGCGGTCTCGACAACATCGGTATGTGACAACGGTTTGTTCAACACACCGCTGCCCATGTTGGTAATGCAGGAGATGCCGATCACCGCGACGCCGGCATGTCGGGCGGCGATCACTTCCGGTACCGTCGACATACCGACGGCGTCCGCCCCGAGCGTGCGCATCATTCGAATTTCAGCCGGCGTTTCGTACTGCGGACCGGGTGTCGCTAGATAGACTCCTTCGTGAACGACGATGCCCTCCCGGCCGGCGACCCGACGCGCAAGAGCGAGCAGTCGAGTGTCGTAGGCAGCCGACATGTCGGGAAAACGCGGACCGGAAGCCGCATCGTTCGGTCCGATCAACGGACTTGTGCCGAGCAGATTGATATGATCGCGGATCAACATCAGATCGCCGGGCAGGTAATTCAGATTGATGCCGCCCGCTGCGTTGGTCACAATCAGACGGCGCACGCCAAGCGCCCGCATCACCTCGACCGGAAACGCCACTTGCCGCAGCGAATAGCCCTCATAATGATGGTAGCGTCCCTGCATGACAGCGACGCTTTTTCCTGCCCACTCACCTATTACAAACTGTCCCTTATGTCCGGCGACTGTCGAAATGGGGAAATGCGGCAACGATCGGTATGGTACACGATCGGCTTCCGTGACTTCTTCCGCCAGATCGCCCAGCCCCGAGCCGAGGATCAGGCCAATATCCGGCGTCCGCCGAGTGAATTTGCGAACGGCGGCTAACGCTTCTTCAATTGTGTTCACAGTCTAACCTGTCTCTTATACACATCTGACGCTGCC
>UQRJ01000128.1 GCA_900543345.1 uncultured Sporolactobacillus sp.
ACAAGGCTATTCGTCGGCAGCGTCAGATGTGTATAAGAGACAGATATAATATAATAAATAAAGTAAAGAAGATGATACAGTTATTTCATAAACAACTGCACGCGGATTCGCGAAAAATTAACGGCGGTCCGTCGTCTCTAACCAGCTAAATAGAAGGAGATTGAAATCAATGATCGGTTTATCGAGCATCGGTACCAACGGTCATAAGTACATCCGGCAAAAATCTAAAAAAACACTCGCCCAAAAAATAAATATGCTTCGCGCGGCAGTAATGGGCGCCAATGACGGGATTATTTCCGTTGCCGGTATCGTCCTCGGCGTCGCCGGAGCCACAACCAATCAGTTTGCCATTTTAATTTCCGGCTTTGGCGGCATGCTGGCAGGAACCATTTCGATGGCAATGGGCGAATATGTCTCGGTCAATTCGCAAAAAGACGCCCAAGAAAAAGCCATCGTAAAAGAAAAGCGATTGCTTCAGGCAGATCGGGACGGTCAATGTCGATTTGTCGCCGACAAACTTCGGAGTTCAGGTATCTCGCCAAAACTGTCGCAGAAAGCGGCGGAAGAAATGATGGCCCGCAATGCCCTTCATACCGTCGTCCGTGAAAAATACGGATTCGACGCGCAGGAAGTCACCAGCCCGTACGCCGCGGCATTGGCGTCGATGCTCTCATTTCCGACAGGATCGCTGCTACCAATGGCCGCCATCGCATTTTTACCAATGTCGGTAAAAATTATCGGCACATTTGCCGCCGTCCTCGTCGCACTGGTACTGACGGGATACATGGCGGCACTGCTGGGAAGATCGAACAAAATGCGCAGTGTCGTGCGTAACACAATGTCGGGAATGTTGACCATGCTGGTCACCTATTTCATTGGAGCACTATTTGCTTGAGACGCGTGGTTGATTAACGATACGTCTCAGTAACTGATTGGGGTTAAAGAGGAGAAACGTGATGATTAGGCAAAAAAATTTGGCCGCTCAGACCATGGAAGAAAAATTAAATACATTACGAGCCGGCGTTCTTGGGTCAAATGACGGGATTCTTACCGTTGCGGGAGTTTTATTTAGTGTCGGAGCCGCGACAACGAATCATTTTACTTTATTCATTGCCGGATTATCTGATTTGGTCGCCTGCGCTTTTTCGATGGCGGCGGGTGAGTACGCGTCGGTCAGTACGCAGAAGGATACGGAAAAATCCGTTGTTGACAGTGAGCGCAAACGGCTCCATACGAATTTCGCGACCGAGTTGGATCATGTTGTCCGTTATTACGTCGACAAGGGCGTCTCCGCTACAACCGCCCGTGCCATTGCTCTGGAATTGATGCATAAAAGGCCGTTAATGACAGCGGTCAATGTGAAGCACAACATCAAGCTGGGCCATTACATGAACCCTTGGCTGGCCGCTGTCGCATCGTTGTTTTCAGCCGGCCTGGGCGGCTTGCTGCCGCTGCTGGCCGTCACCCTGCTCAGCGGCAGGGCACTTTGGATCGGAATGATTTTCGCTGTCGTTGTTTCGGTCGCATTAACCGGCTTTTTAAGTGCCAGGCTGGGCGAAGGTTTTGTCAGAAAAGCGATTTTGCGCAACATTGCCGTCGGTATCATCACGATGCTGATTCACTATTCGGTTGGTTTGTTTTTCTGACAAATGCGGCAATGATTATTTTTTTCAGATCAATCAGGGGACCTGCAGGAGCATACGGCCCCATCCGATATAAATAAAATAGGTCTATATAATAGGTTCGACTTTTGTGTGATTCGGACCGACTTCGGTAGGATTCGGTCCAACTTTCGGCGAATTCGGTCCAACTTTCGGCGGATTCGCGGCCCGACATCGCCTGGATTCGGTCCAAGTCGCTTATTTAGTGCCAAAAACTCCCACAAGATTAACCCCAGCTACGAATGATCCGCTTAGCCGCTGTCGATATCGCGTATTCACTCATCGGCCGGATTTACTTACCGGCCCAATAATCGATCGGCCCGTATCGGTGCCCGACCGCGATTCCGCCGGCAATCGCCTGATGGACAAATCGCTTGGCCGCGCGGACAGCCGCCAACACCGTCCTTCCGCGCGCCAGTTCGGCGGCGATTGTCGCCGACAGTACGTCGCCCGTCCCGTTGACTCGATCGGTCGCAACGTACGGTTCCTCCAGCCAGTACTCACGACCGTCCGCCAGCAACAGGAAGTCCCGGACGGCTTGCTGTTCGGCCGAATCATGCCGACCCTTAACGACAACATTGTCCGCACCGAGCGCTTGCAGCTTGCGGGCCGCCCGGCGCTGATCCTCGTCCGTCACGATTTTCATCTCTGCTAATAGCTGCGCCTCGTAGAAATTTGGCGTGATGACGGTCGCCAGCGGGATCAGCTCGCGCTTTAACGTTTCAAATGCCGCCTCCTTCAGTAAACGGTTCCCCTGTTTCGTCGTAATCACAGGGTCGACGACCAGCGGACCGAAATCATATTTGTTCAGATTTCGCGCGACTGTTCGGATCAGCGACGTATCGGCGAGCATACCTGTTTTCGCGGCGCGAACCGCGTAATCATCGGCAATCGCCTTAAACTCAGCATCGATAAAGTCCAGCGGCAGCGGCACCACCGCTTGCACGCCATAGGAATTCTCGGCAACGGCACCGGTCAGAATCGCAGCGCCAAATACACCGCGGCGAAAAAAGGCATGCAAATCCGCCTGCATGCCGGATGCGCCGCCGCAATCACTGCCGGCAATCGTCACGGCCTGAGGAAACTCATTGGTCATTTTTCTCATCCTTCTTCAACGATTCATTGTAAAAAGTATAACACGCCGGCCAAGCCGGCGACGACATAAAAAGCAGTGACAACTGAACTGACCCCCGAAGTCGGACACTGAAAAGCCAACTTTGGGGGTCAGATCAAACTGAACTGCTTTTTTATGCACGTCGTTTAAGGATACAGCTATTTCCGCTAGTAATCCCGCCCGCCGGCAATGCTCAGCGATGTTGTACGGATGTCCGCCGCTCGCCTGCCGCCTGCTCGAAACCGATCCGCTGCTTGACCACATACAGCGGCCGATCTTTCGTTTCATCATAAATCCGGCCGATGTACTCGCCCATCATCCCGAGGATAAACAGGGTAAATCCACTGAACAACAACTGAATCACAATCAGCGAGGTCCAGCCGGGGACGGTGCCGGAGGTAAATAGCTTCAGGAAAAGGGCCACCAGCAGATAGACAAAACCGACCGATGAAAGCAGCACGCCGCCGTACGTCGCCAGTTTTAGCGGTTTGTAGGAAAAAGATGTCAATCCGTCGGCCGACAACTTCAGCATCTTGGCAAGCGGATATTTCGTCGTCCCGGCCAACCGTTCATCGCGAACATACTCGATCGCCGTCTGCCGGAAACCGACCCAACTGACGAGACCGCGAACAAAACGATTTTTCTCCGGCAATCGTTTCAGCTGATCGCAAACACGGCGATCGATCAGGCGGAAATCACCGGTATCCAGCGGAATGTCGATATCCGTCGATAATCTCAGCAGACGATAAAACAGCGCTGCGGTTAGTTTTTTAAAAACGGTCTCGCCCTTGCGCCTGACGCGTTTGCCATAAACGACATCATAGCCGCATTTCCACTTGTCAATCATTTTCAGGATCAGTTCGGGCGGATCCTGAAGATCGGCGTCAATGATGACGATCGCCTGTCCTTCGGCATAATCCATTCCGGCCGTGATCGCAATCTGATGACCGAAGTTGCGCGAAAACGACAGCACCCGAACCTGTGGATCTTTACCGGACAGTCGGGTCAGTATTTCTCCGGTCCGGTCACGGCTGCCGTCATTGACAAACAGCAACTCATACTGTCCACCGCTTTTCTTCATCACCCGTGTCAGCCGGCGATACGATTCATGAAGCACTTTTTCCTCATTAAATACGGGAATAACGACTGAGTAATTAATCATCGTTTGCTGACTCCTTTCCATTGATTTCAAGCAGATCCGGTTTCAAGCGGTTTGAACGCAGACTAATCACGCGATTCCCTTCTATCTATAAAAAAGTTACTTTTCATAGACATACAGCTGGGATTGCCCATCTGGGCCGTTTTGAGCGGAGTTGCCGCTGCCGCCCGACCACGCACTGCTTGATACTTTTTTACAATGCTTCTTAATCCAATTGTTAACTGTCGAATTCTGTCCGCCGCGGTTGCCGGAAATCAGGAAATATTTTACCTCTCCCGCTTTGACCATCTTTTCCAGTTTAGCCACGGTCATCGCCGGATCGCTGCCGGAAAAACCGCCCATCGCCATGACGGCATAATCGCTGCTGCGCATGATTGAATAGGCCGACTGCGCACTCTGCACAGCCAGAATGTACTTCTCGCCGCGATAGTGCTTTTTCAGATACTTGAGCAACCGGCCGTTGGACTGCGTACCCATGCGGCCGCTGCGATTGCCCGTCCGAACCGGGGTCTGATTTGAAGAACCGCCGGGGCGGAAATTGCCGGATCCGCCGCCCGAAGACGGCCCCTCACCATTACCGGCGGGCATGCCTTGCCCGCCACCCGAGCTGCCGTTTCCCGAGGCACTTGGTGCGGCGCTGTTTTCATTTTTGACAAAATTCGGCGCACCGCCGCCGTTCTGTCTTCCGCCCGGTCCGCCGCCCATGCCGGTTTGCGTCGAACTCGGCCCGGCAATTGGCGTCGAACTGTTGGTCTGATTAAACGTTGACGGCAGCGTCCAGTACAGCGGCGCCAGCAACATCAACGCGACTCCGGCAGTGGCAATCGCACCGAGCGATGCTTTGCGGCCGGAACGAAAAGTGAGGCCAAGGATGAGAATGAGAACGCCAAGGCATGCAAGTAACAAAGTCCAGACCATTCCCATACTGTTCTGGTAAAAAATCAACGCTTCAAACAACAATGTCGTCCCAAAGGCGATCGGCAGTAGCCAGCCGCGCCATGCACTGCTTGGGTCGCGGAAATCCCGCCACAAATAAGCGAAGCCCAGACCGGTCAGTGCAGCGATCGGCGGCGCCAGCAGACTTAAGTAATATTGGTGAAAGAATCCGGCAATGCTGAAGAAAATCATCGCCGGAATCAGCCAAGCTAACCAAAACGCGGCAAACAAATGATTTTCATCGACTTTCCGCCGGCGCCAAGCATCTGCCGCCACGGCAATCACGCCAAACAGAACAAACGGCAGCAGCCAACTTGCCTGTCCGGATAATTCCTTCGAGAACAGTCTGAGCGGTCCCGCACTGCCGGTCCCGAACATGTTGCCGCCGCCTGCACGATTGCCGCCGAACCGTTCGGGCATCTCAGCGTTCGCGCCGTTCTCACCGCTCGGCAGTTCAAACGACGAACCGCCGCTTGTCGACGATGTCCTGTCCGAACGCTCCCGGAACGCTCCGGACATCCCCGCTCCACCGCTTCTTTGCTGCCCGGTCAGCCGCTGCACACCGTTATAGCCAAACGCCAGCTCAAGTTCCGAATTTGTCTGACTGCCGCCGACATAGGGCCGCTGACTGGAAGGTGTCAGATCGACCGCTACCGCCCAGGACAGCGAAACGGCAATCAGCACCATTGTCGCAGCTAACAAGTGAAGGATTTTTTTCTGCCAATTGAATTTTGCCGCGAGCCAGTAAAATAAGTAGATCGCCGGCACAATCATGAACGCTTCCAGCATCTTTACATTAAATCCAATCCCGATCATACAGGCACTAAGCAGCAACCAGCGCACTTTCGCTTGTTCAGCGGCTTTGATGACCGCCCAAGCGGCAATGACCAACGTCAAAATCAGAATACCGTCCATGTTGTTGGTCCGCGACACAGCAATGAAAATCGGCGTCAGTGACATCGCGGCGCCGGCGATAAACGCCGCCAGCCTGCCCGCCCGATGCTTGACCATTTGATAGACGAGCACCGTCGCAAGCACCGCCGATACCGCACCCGGCAGCAAAACACTGAAATCGCTGAGCCCAAATAACTTGGCACTGAGTACCTGCAACCAAAGCGCGACGGGCGGTTTATCAACCGTAATAAAACCGCCCGGATCAAACGACGCAAAGAAAAAGTTGTGAAAATTTTTCATCATGCTCTTGACAGCCACGTAATAATACTCATTTGTTCCGGCTTGATTAAGCAAAAAGAAATTCAGAAATAGCGATAAGATCAGTACACCGAACAAGCCAAAATCCAGCCGCTCTCTCCATCGATTCATCGTCAGTTCCTCCCGATCCGTTATCTGGCCGAAATTTCTTTCGGTCGCTGCTACTGTTGCTATTATGGTCGATCATTCTTAACGAATCCTTAACGGACAAAATCTGATTCGCGTGCGGCAGCGTAAAATCAACGCTCAACAGCGCGATATCAACGCTCAGCAGCGCAAAATCAACGTTCGACAGCGTGAATCAACGCTCAGCAGCGCGATATCAACCTTCGACAGCGTGAATCAACGCTCAGAAGCGCGATATCAACCTTCGGCAGCGTAAAATCAACGCTCAACAGCGCGATATCAACACTCGGCAATCAATTGGTACGTTAAGTTGTGACAGTTAAATACTTCTGCGGAAATGATGATAGTTTTCATACGATGAATCGAGGCAGTTTTTGATGAAAATTTTTATTGTCGGCAAAAGAGCAACCCTTCCCCGGCAGTTGTCTGCATGCCGTGGTTTGAGCTGGGCAGCCTCGCTTATCGCCCGCATCGGTGCGACCGATGACAAACGGTCGCTTTCCGAACAATTGACCGCTATTCGCACCATCAACCGGCAGAGCGGCTGGATTTTTGCAGGCACGGACCGGCCGGCTTACCAGTGCCTGTATGAGATGGCCGATAACCACCAGCTCATGCGGATTCGCAATGTAAAAATACATAGTGGGAGCAACGAAAAGAGAATAGCGCAGTTGCGCATTTTATGGGTACCTGGTCCTAATCATTTAAATTGGCCAGGATAAGTCGAGCCTATTACGAAAAAAGTCGAGCTGAATTGCCAGGAAGTCGGTCTCATTTCATTCCAAGTTCATCCGACTCACCTAAAATTTGGTCCAATGATGAGGACCTGGTCATCCTTCTCAACGCAATTTCTCGATCTTCTCCGGTGCACGCGAAGTAAAAAAACAACAGCGAAAGTTCTCGGTCTCATTTTCGATCCGCACCCTTCTCGCCATTAAGCCGACCCTTCCCCCCTCCTTTCTTGCTTTTATTGATTCTCGAAATTATTTTTCCCTTTTGCGAAGCCGCTTTACTGACTCTGCGTCAATGCATCTCCTGATCTGCTTTTTCCCGACGCAATAAGCGAACAAGCTCGCTCGATAAAATAACGTTCATTGTCCGCCAGTTCTCTGCCCTTATGCCAGGCAATAAAGGTGGGGATCGTCCTCGGCGCACCAAACCAGTGCATCTTGACTAGTCGCCCGCTCTCGACGTCGGCGCGGACGACAACGGCCGGCAAGTAAGCCAAACCCAATCCGGCCAGTGCGCATTGTTTGATTGCCTCCACCGTTACAAATTCGATGATATTGCGCGGATAGACGCCATGCTCGGTAAAAGCTTGCTCCAGCAAGGCACGATAGGCACATCCTTTCGCCGTTAAGATGAACGTTTCTTTTTCGATTTGTTTCAATGAAATCATCTGTTTGCGAGCCATTGGGTGATTGGCTGTCTCTTATACACATCTCCGAGCCCACGAGACCCTAAGACATCTCGT
>UQRJ01000129.1 GCA_900543345.1 uncultured Sporolactobacillus sp.
GGTCCGTGAAGGCCACATTGTCGGCAACCATTCGTGGGGGCATCCGGATCTGTCGGCGATCGGCGATGCGCGTTACCGGCAAGAGCTGAAGAAACTGAAAGATGCTTATACGCGGCTGACCGGAAAACGAACGATGAACTATCTGCGGCCGCCGCGCGGGACCTTCAGCGAGCGATCGCTGCGTCTGGCTGAGGAACAAGGCTATATCAGCGTCTTTTGGTCAGCCGCGTATAAAGACTGGGTACGCGGCGAATCCCACGGTGCGGATTATGCTTACAAACGGATTATGCAGCGAATTCATCCGGGAGCGATCGTGCTTTTGCATACTGTCTCCAAAGACAATGCCGAAGCACTGCCGCGTGTCATTGCCGATTTGAAAAAGCAGGGCTACCGTTTTTGCAGTCTTGACGATCTGATGGCCCAGCGACTGTTGCCGCCAACCATTCGGTAACCTTTCCCGGACGGATATGATCCGCTCCGGGGCTTTTTTTAAAAAAATATTAAAAAAATGTTAATCACATCATCCACAGAGTTATCCACAGACTTGACAAGACAAGCCATCGGCTTCTGTGCTTCCGAAACATACTTATGCACATTATCCACAGGCAGTGGACAAATTATCGACAATTTCATGCACATTTCGACGACTTATTACAGCAAGCTTTTCATGAGTTATCCACTTATCCACAGAGTTATTGACAATTGTGGATGCTGGTGCTTCATAAATTCAGAATAATAGAATTTTAATTCCGCACATTTCCATCTTTTTTACCGGAAGTAAATAAAGATATTGTATAATAAAAGTAAAAGTCATTCCCGATCGACTTAGCGGGAGGCAGACAGTGATGGCAGTCATCACCCGAATCAAAATAAACAATAAGGAAAAAGGCTTTTATCAGGTCGATATATCCGAAACAAGCGGTCGGACGATCGAACTGAACCTGCACGAAGACGTGCTTGTGCATGAAGCATTGCGGAAGGGACTGGCACTCTCGGGCGATCGTCTGCGGCGACTATTGGCGGAGTCGGAGGGAATTCGCGCCTATCATGCCGCTCTCCGCTATCTGGCATTCCGAATGCGCAGCGTCCGCGAGATGCGGGATTATCTAAAGAAAAAAGACTACTCGGCAGCACAAATCGCATTCGCCGTCGGACGGCTGAAAAAAGAAAAACTGCTCGACGATCGCAGCTTTGCCGTATCCTTTATCCGGACGAGGATCCGTACCTCGACAAAGGGGCCGCAACTAATTTATCGTGAATTGTTGCGGGCCGGCGTGGCCGGTGAGCTTGCACAGCAAACAGAAGCCCTTTTCCCAGAGGACGTTCAACTTGAGCACGCGCGAAAATATTTAGCGAAGCAGACAGCGTCGGTCAAAAATAAAAAATCGGCGTTGGAAGCCCGGCAGGTACTTGCCAGGCGGCTGATGCAGCGAGGCTATTCGCGAACCATATCCGACCGGGTTATCGCAGAGATCGACGGCTTTCTCAAAGAAAATGAAAAACGGGCGCTTATCGCTGAGGGCGAACGATCGATGCAGAAGTTCAAGAAGTCGTCCGGCGCGGAATTTATTCGCAAGGTAAAAAGCAATTTATACCGGAAGGGTTTTCCGCCGGAGGCAATCATTGCTTTTGTCGAAGAACGGACAAGCGGGCGCGACTAAAGAAAAGAGGAAAAACAGGTATGGAACGGCGATTCAGTGAAATGACACCTTATGAGTTGACGCAAATGATCGGCGAATTTACCGATCGGGCGAGGAAGGCCGAACAAATGGGGATGGCCAGCAAACTGGCGGTATACGAGCGGAAAATCGATATGGCCAGGGCTTATTTGATGGATCCGGAGAGCTTTCATCCTGGCGAAGTTTACCTTGTTCACGATCGCCCGTTTATGATTACGCAGATGAAAGGAACTTTTGCCTGGGGGACGTTTAAAGGTGAGAAAAAGCAGCATGCCTTTCCAATTTCCGTCCTGAAAAAGAGAAAACGCGATCGCTGCCGGTGAGCGATAAAAAGCGGCGGAACCGGTTGTCGATGCTTGATAGCGACTCGGCGGGCGGTTTAATCGTTAGAGTCGACTTGCCGACTTTCAAAGTTCGGATCGGCAGCTTCTGCCTAAGCCCGGGATAAATTCGGAAATTGAAGATAAGAAAAATGCCTTCGTGAGAAGGCATTTTTCCATCACTGCTTTACTTTATCGAGACTGCGCCAGCGCCAGCTTTTTGCGCAGCTTTTTTTCACTGTAAACCCAACCGGTAAACGAACTCTGAATAGTTCGGTCTGCTCCGAGCCAGACGGTCGCCGTGAACGGATACATTCCGCGGGTGAAATAACGGAGATCGGTGAACTGGATTACCGTATGGCCGCCTCTTTGATACATATTCCAACGATAGATCGGCGAGAACGAAAGAAATGCGCGGACGTTCCGGTCACGCAGCGCGAGACGCATCCACTCATCGTCTGCGTCAATCGGCTTGCGGTCGAAGGCGTCAATCAACATCAGCTTGCGCCCTTCGAGTTTGCCGACATAAAATCGGTTGTCGCTTTCCGCCGCTACATGATAACGACCCCAGCGCAAGGTCGGCGACAGAAATATATGGTGCAGGCCGGGCAGTTGCCGGCGGACATACATAACCATTCGATGATGATAGATGGCGCGCAGCACGTAATAGATAGCCAAAACCACGTAAATGGTGGCGAACGTCACACCGGGATGACCGACCGTCTGCCAAATCAGCAAACCCATGAGATGCAGGCTGAAGATAAAAGGATCGAAAATATTGATCGTCCCCAGGGCAATCCAACGATTGGTCAGCGGCCGAAGCGCCTGTGTTCCGTAAGCGTTGAAAATATCGACAAATACATGCAGCGCGACGGCTATTGTCGTCCAGATCAGGATATGAACGGCATTGGCCTGCGGCGTGGCCGCAGTTGCCAGTGCGGAAACAACGAACGGCCAGAGCAGCGTCGCCGGCAACGAATGTGTCCGGCCGCGATGATTGCGGATATAGGCGGCGTTATTTTTCAATTTCAGTACGGTGTCAATGTCCGGAATGATTGATCCGGTGACCGCACCGATCAAAACGGCCTGATAAGTGGCGGTGTCGCCCGCTACCGCCGGATCGAGCGTCGCCAAACCGACCAGGCCCAGGCCCATCACAACATGAGTGGCTGTATCCATTTCGTGCGGATTTCCTCCTGTCATCAGATTTTACTCCTCTATTTTTACATAAAAACGCGATTGAAGAAAGGGCTAAACACAAAAATGTTACAAAAAAAATTACAGAAGATCTGAATTTTTTCCAGAGACGTGTTAGGCTATTAAAAAGGAGCGGGGAACCGCCTCCTCCGTTATTTTTCGACGTGGGGTGTGAATGTGCTGAATCGCGAACAAATTCATCGATTTAATCATGATCTGCTTTCCTGGTTCCGGCAGAACGGACGCAGCTTGCCATGGCGACGGACAAAAAATCCGTACTACATCTGGATCTCGGAAGTGATGCTTCAGCAGACGCAGGTTCGCACGGTTCTTCCATACTACCGGCGTTTCATTGCCGATTTTCCAACGCCGCGCGATCTGGCCGAAGCGCCCGAAGAAGCCGTATTGAAGGATTGGGAAGGTCTCGGTTATTATTCCCGAGCCCGGCATTTGCAGGAAGGCGTTCGCGAAGTCTGCGAAAAATACGACGGGCGGCTTCCGGATGATAAAAAGGCGCTGCTGTCGATTAAAGGAATCGGCCCTTATACGGCAGGTGCGCTGCTCAGTATTGCTTACGGCAGACCGGAGCCCGCTATTGACGGCAATGTCATGCGCGTGATGGCACGTATTTTTCTTATTGACGCCGATATTGCTAAAACAAAGACAAAAAAGATGTTCGAATCAATCGTGGCCGGATTGATCGAAGATGCTGATCCGTCGGCATTTAATCAGAGCCTGATGGATCTGGGCGCGCTGATTTGCCGGCCGAAACAGCCGCTTTGCGATGAATGCCCGCTCTGCCGCTGGTGCGGGGCCCGTCGCGAAGGCGTGCAAAGTGACTATCCGATCAAAAGTCGGAAAATACCGCCGAAACGGATGGATTACGCCGTATTGCTGCTATGCCGCTCCGACGGTCGCGTGTTGATCGAGCGTCGCCCGAGCGCCGGACTGCTTGCCGGTCTTTGGCAGTTTCCCATGATTCCATGCGCGCCGGACAATCGGCCGGATCAAGAAACGGTGACCGGAAAATACGGTGCGATGACACGGCCGGAGAGGCAGCCTTTTTCTTATATTCATCATTTTTCTCATCTAACGTGGAATTTATCGCTGTATACCGCCTATGCCGTTCACCCACATCCGGCGGCACCCAAGTGCAAGTGGACGATGCCTGAGGATTTCGAGCTTTATCCCTTTCCTGTGCCTGATCAGAAAATCATCGAATGGGTGAAAAAAAACATGCCGTTGCACATAAAAACGACAAAAGTTGGCAACAGTAAGGATCGTGGAGGTGATATGCAAATGGCTAAGAAGAATAACGCGAATAATGCGGGCACAGATGTAGAACAAGTCAAGAAGCAAAATGCCCAGTCACAGCAGGAAGGTCAATACGGCACCGAATTCGGCAGCGAAACGAATGCTCAGGAAGTTCGTCGCCAGAATCAGCAATCTCAGCAGAACAAACATTAATCACCTTACATGAAATAAAACGCTCTGTCCCGATTAAAAGGACAGGGCGTTTTATTCGCTTACTAAACGTTATCAGTTCGAGGTGAGGAAACATTTGGCAATCAGCGTATAATCATGTCGAAACATAGACATATAATTGCAACATATTGACGTTTAATCGACAAACATGTATGATTTTGTGTGTTATAATTTTTGACATCGCAAGGAAGTGATGGTGATTGAGTCAAACCGTACTGGATGTGCAGAATTTGCAGACTTCTTTTTTTACAGACGAAGGTGAAGTCCCGGCGGTGGACGGTGTGTCGTTTTCGGTTAAAGAGGGTGAAATTCTCGGCATTGTCGGCGAGTCCGGTTGTGGAAAGAGTGTGACATCGCTGTCGATCATGGGACTGCTGCCCTCGCCCCCCGGGAAGATCGTCGGCGGGCATATTTTTTATCAAGGCCGGGATATTGCCGGTGCCAAAGAGTCAACGATGCGCAAACTGCGGGGAAACGATCTGGCGATGATCTTTCAGGAACCGATGACATCGTTGAACCCGGTGTTCACGATCGGCGAACAACTGACCGAAGCGATTCGGTTGCATAATCGGTTGTCGAAAAAAGCGATGCACGGGCGCGCCGTGGAATTATTGAAGCAAGTCGGCCTGCCGCGGGCGGAGGAACTGATGGATGAATACCCACACGAACTTTCGGGCGGCATGCGTCAACGGGTGATGATCGCCATGGCCATGTCGTGCGATCCGAAAGTATTGATCGCCGACGAACCGACAACGGCACTGGATGTGACGATACAGGCACAGATTCTAGACCTGATGATCAAACTGAATCGGGAAACACATACCGCCATTATTCTAATTACACATGACCTCGGCGTGGTCGCTCAAGTTTGTCGGCGCGTAGTGGTCATGTATGCCGGAAAAGTAGTCGAGCAGGGGGATGTCCGCGATATTTTCAATCATCCGGGTCATCCATATACGGAAGGGCTCATCCGCTCCATCCCCGATCTTTATTCGAAACGCAAAGAGCTGTATACCATAAAGGGCAGCGTACCGAAACCGGGATTGATTAAACAGGGATGCTTATTTGCGCCGCGCTGTGAATACGCGATGGACCAATGCCGAACTCAGTCGCCCGAACTCGTTGGAACCCAGACGCATCAAGCGCGCTGTTTCCTTCATCGGATTTAAATGAAAAAAAGGGGGTGTGTCCGTGAGCCGACCGCTTTTGCAAGTTGCGAATCTAAAAAAATACTATCCTATGAAAAACGGGATCCTCGGCCGAACGACCGAAACCGTTCGGGCTGTCGATGGCGTCAGTTTTTCAGTCGATGAAGGAGAAACGCTGGGAATCGTCGGAGAGTCCGGATGTGGCAAATCGACGACCGGGCGGATGATTATGCGCCTGATCGAACCGACGTCGGGGAAAATAACGTTCGAGGGTAAAGATATCATGCATCTCTCCAAAGCTGATCTGAGACATATCCGGAAAGATATTCAGATGATTTTCCAGGACCCTTTTGCTTCGTTGAATCCACGTCAGACCGTCGGGTCGATCATTGAGGAACCAATGATCGTTCATCATATGGGCAATCGCACCAAGCGTCAGCAGCGCGTCATCGAGCTGCTTAATTTAGTGGGATTGAGCGCTTATCATGCCAAGCGTTACCCGCATCAATTCAGCGGCGGTCAGCGCCAAAGAATCGGCATTGCGCGTGCGCTTGCCGTTCGACCGAAATTGATTATCGCCGACGAACCGGTATCCGCTCTCGATGTGTCCGTTCAGTCGCAGGTTCTGAACTTATTGCGTGAGCTGCAGCTGAAGTTTCATCTGACATACATTTTTATCGCTCACGACCTAAGTGTGGTCCGTCATATCAGCGATAGGGTAGCCGTGATGTATCTGGGTAAAATTGTCGAGATATCAGGCAGTGAACAGTTGTACGAAGATCCGAAGCATCCTTATACCAAAGCGCTGCTGTCGGCCGTTCCGATTCCGGATCCGGATAATAAAACGAAACGGACGATTCTATCCGGCGATGTGCCGAGTCCGGCGCATCCTCCGGCGGGCTGCACGTTTCATGATCGTTGTCCGATGGCGATGCCCATTTGTGCCAAAGAAAAACCGCCGATGAAGCAGCTGGATGATCATCGGCTCGTTAGCTGCCATCTATATGATGCGCATTCATAAGAGAAAGGAGGAGGCGGGAACTTGTTTTCATATTCTATAAAGCGTCTGCTGATGCTGATTCCGGTACTGCTGGGCATGACGTTGATCGTTTTCGCCATTATTCATGCGATTCCGGGCAATCCGGCACTCACTATTCTCGGAAACAAGGCATCGCCTGAAGCCATTGCTCATTTGAATCAGTCGCTGGGCTTGGACAAGCCGTGGTATATTCAGTATTTTGCTTATCTTAAAGATATTCTGACCGGTAATCTCGGCACGTCGATTCAGACAAATGCTCCGATTTCACAGGAGATTTGGCCGCATTTGGCGGCAACGATCGAACTTTCTTTTGTGGCGATGATCATAGCGGTGGTTGTCGGCATCAACGCCGGCATTATCAGTGCCTGGAAACAGAACTCCGTACTGGATTACACGGCGATGATTCTGGCGCTGATCGGTGTATCCATGCCGGTATTCTGGCTCGGCCTGCTTGAACAATGGGGTTTTTCGCTTAAACTGGGCTGGTTACCGTCGATCGGCCGTGACGATATCCGCAACAGTGTAGAACCGGTGACGAATCTGTATTTGATCGATACGCTGATTCACGGCCGCTTCGATCAATTCTGGATGGTTATCCGCCATCTGATTCTGCCCTCAATCGCGCTGGCGACGATACCGACCGCGATTATTGCCCGGATGACGCGATCGAGTATGCTTGAAGTACTGAAATCGGATTATATCCGCACGGCCCGGGCCAAGGGTGAGCGTATGGCCGTTATCGTCTATAAATACGCGTTAAAGAATGCGTTTATCCCTGTCTCTTATACACATCTGACGCTGCCGACGAA
>UQRJ01000130.1 GCA_900543345.1 uncultured Sporolactobacillus sp.
GATCTACACAAGGCTATTCGTCGGCAGCGTCAGATGTGTATAAGAGACAGGGCCGTACCCGGTAATAAAATCAAGAATTGATACTCATCTTATCATGTTTTTTTGTTCTGACGCTGGTCCAAATACAGTTCTACCTCATCTTGTGTTAATCTTCTAATTTGGGTGTGAGGGAATTCCAGATATTTTTCTCTTTGATAAACAGGCTTTTTCGGTTCACAAATTTTATCCTTATGCTTATGAAGATAGTCTGCCAATTTTTTTATCGTAGCAAAGATCTTATATGATTTCCTGCCCTTTTTATTAACAATTTCATAAATGCCACAATTTGTTTTTTCAGTCACATCGGCCGTGCGAAGATATAACTTAGCAACTTCCAATGATTTAAATGGAAAATTCCATCGTTGCAGTCCTCGCTTTTCGTCGCTATTTATACAGATACATCTTCCGCAAGTGCCACAGATGTATTGCCGATGGTTTTCCAAACATTCTCTAGCGCCGAGTAAGGGAGTTATTCGATTGTTGTCGCTATAGCATTCAGGACATTCTTTCATTTTGATTCCTCCAATACCATTTGCAAATTTTGTTGCGTGGTATCGATATTGTCAGCAGCTCCGCAATAAAGTTATTCGCGCGAACGTTTCGAACGTGAATCGTGATCCGCTTCACCCAATTTGCTTCTAAGATCATGGACATAGGTCATTTGCATTTTTTTTAAATTCATAAAAAAATAAGATAAAATTTCTACGACACGATTTTTAATATGGATATATTCGGTAAACTTGATGATAGTTCCTCCGGTTGCGGTCTTCGTAAATTGGCCCGTCCAACTGCTGGTAAATCTTTGATTCATTATCGTAAATGCGTATGATTGACAAGTTACTTTCTTGGTAATTTTAAATTTTGTTCTGAATCCCTCTGTAGTCTGTTCGATAAAGGCTTGTTCATTTTCCAATATCTCGACAGTAGTAAGATCAGTGCGCCAACTGAAATTCTCATTGTTTGTGACGACATCCCATACTTTTTGAATATCCGCAGAAAATTCCGCACTGATTTCTGATTTCCGCAATCCGGTTCAACTCCTTACTAATATGGTTGGTAGCATTGCCAGCCGTTTCTGTTGATAGTGCGCACAAAGAATTAAGGCATCCAGTGAGGAAAATCGGCGTATTATGGAAATGGTCAGTAGCCGATTTTCTTTGATCAGGCTCAAATCCGTTTAAAAAAAATGGCTCGTTTCTGTGCGCTGAGTTTTTCGGCTTCCTCGTAAAACGCCGCTTGTTTAGCAGCGGAGCTGCTTACGACACGGCAATATGTTGATTTGCTGCGGGGTTAAATGTTGCTGCGCATAGTGTTGATGGGTTAATTTGGCTGTTTTTGCATTCATACTGCGAACCAATTCACTGATTAATCGGCAGTATTGTTGTTGATTCATTATACTTGAGGGATGATGTTCTTGACCAGGTTGAAAACAACCGGAATGAGTCTGGAAGAGATTAAACGTTATCTTCAACTTGCTGAAGCAGGACCGGCGTCAATTCCGCAGCGAATGGCGATTTTAAAGCGGCAGAAGGCAAGGATTCAGAACGACATCTCGCGCTTGCTGGCTATACAGAAAATTATTGATTATAAAATGAACCACTCAATGAAGCCCTCTTAAATCCGGATTTAAGCCATGTCCGCTGTGACCTTGATGAATAGCAAATGTTTACCGGTTTAAAAGCTGTGATGAAACTTTCGCCATGTCTCTGCACGGGAATGGATGGACTAAGGATGAAAAACTATCACTCAAGCAGTACAAACAATTGGTGGATCTGTCAAATAGCCGGTATTTTAACACGGCCCGATTCGCAGTCCAGTTCGCCCTTCATGGTGATTTTCGCCAAAATGTGAGGCAATTTTTCTTATCCTGAATATTAAAAACGATAATTTTTTCAAGTAATGCAAAATCGACCGGGCGGTCCCACGGGAAACGTACCAACATCTTGCTGTGGTCGTATCCGGCCCGGACAATATCATCGGAAAAACGATCAATTCCCGCTTTTTCGGGAGAAGCGGCCAAATGATGCTTGGCCACGCTAAAGGCGATAATAAATGTACCGTGATCGGTGAACATCGGTTGGTTCCACTTCATTTCCGGCACTAAATCCGGAAATTTTTTAGTGACCCAATTCAGCACTTCTTCTGTTCGCATCTTGTGTGGCGGGTGATCAATGCGCGCTAGATATTTTGCGAAAACTTCCAAGTTGTACCCCCCAAAGTGAATTTGTAATTTGAAGTAAATTCAATTTACCGTTTATTTTATCTTATCGCAAAGTGCAATGTCCATCATCAAAATGCTATATCTGTTCAATGTGTTCCGGCCGGCAAAAAACTGAATAGCATGAATGCCTACTTCCGGTGCTTGGCAGGCTATCCGTTTCTGACAATGATTGGTTGTGTAGGTGTTAATGAGAAGGGCGTCGATGCTGTGCTTAATAGTTATGACGCGCATCAAGCCGCCGCAGGAATGATTTTCTGAATGAAGGAGGGGAGACCCCTCTTTTTTTGTTTAGCGGCGGCGTTCCGGGAACCGAACCCCGTCCGGCAGTATAGGGACAATTAAGTAAATCTAACCATATGATAGCGATCAATCACTGCCTTTTTTTCAATGAATGGCTAGCGATTGACAAGAAAGTTTTAACAAAGTATGATAATTGATAATGATAATCATTGAGAAAGGGGAGGCGATGCACCTGTCGAGCATGTTTTCTCTCAACAATATCATGACGATCAAGACAACATAGATCAATATTACAGGGGGACTTACATATGTCTGAAAAGCGTCAAGGGTCATTGATGGTGCTGCTGCTGCTCGCAGCGCTTCTTGCCCTAATCGGTTGTTCAAGTCAATCTTCATCCAAGTCCGGCGGAACAACGACGGCCACGAGTGTTAAATCGGCTTCCGGTTATCCGATTAAAATTAAACACGCGTTAGGCGAAACGGTTATTAAGCAGAAGCCCAAACGAGTCGTGACAATTCAATGGGGGAATCAGGATATCGCCTTGGCCCTCGGTGTTGTGCCCGTCGGTTTTTCGGCGGCCAACTTCGGTGTACAAGACGGCAGCGGTTTACTGCCTTGGACGGCGAAAAGGTTAAAGCAGCTGGATGTCAAACATCCTCATGTCTTCCAAGATACGGACGGTCTTGATTTTGAAGCGATTGCGGCTGCCAAGCCGGATGTCATCCTTGCCGCCTATTCCGGCATCACGAAGGAAGATTATCAGACACTTTCGAAGATTGCTCCGGTAGTTGCCTATCCCAAGGCACCGTGGACGACAACTTGGCGAGAACAGGTCAGATTGGATGCTGCCGGGATGGGGATGAAAGCACAGGGTGAAAAACTCATTAAAGATACGGAAAAGCTGATTCATGAAAAATTACGCCATTACCCACAGCTGAAGGGAAAAAAGGTTGCATGGGTAAATTTCTCGGCGAAAGACTTATCGAAAGTGCAGATCTATACACCGATTGATTCACGTGCCGCGTTCTTACATGAATTAGGCTTGGATTACCCGCAGAGTGTGACGAAACAAATTAAAAATTCGAACAGTTATTCTTTGCAATTAAGTGCGGAACATGTCGATGCGCTTAATGACGCCGATATCATTGTCGGGTACGGCGACGAGCAATTGTATCAAGCGATTAAAAAAGACCCGTTATTAGGAAAAATTCCGGCGGTAAAAAGAGGTTCGGTTGCCTTTATCGAGAGCAATACACCGCTGGTAGCCGCGGGGACGCCGACGCCGCTTTCGATTGATTATACGATTGACGATTACTTGAAACGTTTGGGCAAAGCAGCTGATCGGATCGATGACTGAGTATTCGCTTGCAACACAGCAACAACCGAATCTGCATAGTCCCAAGCGTTTTAAGCTGGCGGTGACTGTCGCTGCGATTTTACTTATTGTGTCGGTGGTCGCTTCGATTGCGTTAGGTGCTCGTGATGTCGGCTTTCACGACATCGTGGCCGGTTTGTTTAACCGGACCGACGATTCATATGCGGCCGATATTGTCCGTAAGCGCATTTCACGGACGGTTTTCAGCTTGTGTTGTGGAACGGCTTTAGGAGCGGCCGGCGCGCTGATGCAAGCCGTTACGCGAAATCCATTGGCCGATCCCAGTATATTGGGGGTGAATAGCGGTGCCGCTCTATTTGTCATATGCGGGCTCACGTTCTTAAATATCGGGACGGCAAACCAGTATATTTGGTTGGCATTGATCGGTGCGTCCTTGACGGCAATCTTCGTATTCAGCATCGGATCGCTGGGCAGAGGCGGAGCAACGCCGATTAAACTGCTATTGGCCGGGGCAGCTACAAGTGCGGCCCTCTCATCGCTTGTCACAGCGATTATGATTCCCCATACCTATGCGATGGATCAATTCCGTTTTTGGCAATTAGGCAGTGTCGGTTCCGCAACTTGGAGTGCGATCGCGACGTTTCTGCCCTTCCTGACGATGGGTCTGCTGATCGCGTTTTTGACGGCACCGGCACTGAATGCACTGACCCTGGGGGATGATGTGGCGGCGGGACTCGGCATCCGGCCGGGATTTCTGCGTGTGGGTGCGGCCGCCGGCGGTGTCATTCTGTGCGGAGCTACGACGGCATTGGCCGGTCCGATCGGCTTTATCGGTCTTTTAGCGACACATATAGTGCGTCTTGTGCTCGGATCCGACTTGCGATTTTTGCTTCCCATGTCGGCTGCCGCCGGAGCCATTATTTTGACACTGGCCGATGTTGTCGGGCGGTTGATCGCCGGTTCCGGGGAACTCGAAGTCGGTGTGGTGACGGCTTTTATCGGCGCACCGATACTGATTATATTTGCCAGAAAAGCGAAAGTGCGGTCATTATGAAGGAGAAATCATCATTAATTTTGCGCGGGCTGCGGCAACGACGGCGGCGATGGATCATAGTTACCGGATTGCTAAGCGTTTTGGCTGGCACGCTTTGCTGCGCCATGCTGTTATTTGGCGATAAAATTTACCCGATTGAGGAAATCGTTGCCTCCCTTTTTGGGCGGCAAATCGCCGGTATCTCGTTTATCGTGATTACTCTCCGCCTGCCGCGAATGCTGGCAGGACTCTTTGCCGGTTTCGCGTTCGGCGTCGCCGGTTACCTTTTTCAGACGATATTGCGCAATCCGCTGGCCAATCCGAACGTACTGGGCATTACATCCGGTTCCAGCGCTGCGGCAGTGTTATGTATGACCGTCTTGCATACGAGCGACACGATGGTCTCCGTCGCTTCGATTATCGCCGGATTTGCAACCGTTATGATCATGTACGGGCTGTCCCGGGGAGAGTCTTTTTCAATCGGCCGTTTAATTCTAATCGGCATTGCTATGCAGGCGATGCTTGATGCAGTCATTTCCTACCTGCTGCTTGCAAGTGCCCAGCAGGATCTGCCGGCCGCACTGCAATGGCTTAGCGGCAGTCTGAACGGCGTACAAATAGAGAAATTACCGTCCTTAATCGTGACGGTTATCTTCTTGACGGTCGTTGCCATCTTATTCGGAAAAAGTTTAACAACCCTGGCACTCGGTGAGGAAATAGCCATTTCTCTCGGCGTTGCTGTAAATCAAACAAGGATTCTGCTAGTTGTCAGTTCGGTTTTGCTGATCGCCATGGCTACAGCCGTTACCGGTCCAATTGCTTTTATTTCATTCCTGGCCGGACCGATTGCGAATCGCTTGGCGGGTATCGGTTTTTCCAATATCATACCGGCAGGCCTCGTCGGCGCCGATCTTGTCTTACTGGCAGATTTAACCGGTCAATTTGCTTTTGCCTATCGATTTCCGGTTGGAGTCGTTACGGGATTGTTAGGAGCGCCCTATCTCATCTGGTTATTAATCCGAATGAACCGCGAGGGAGCATTATGATGGGGATGTTACATCGCCTTCGAGCGGAATAGGGGGGCTTTTTGGCAAAAGAGCCATTGTGCATTTTCGGCGGCACAAACAGGGCAAGGCAAGTTTGAAAAGGTCGGCTGGACCCACCCTTCCCCATTTTAATTGTAACATGAAAAAAATTGTAAATATAGGCTTATATATTTCCCTTTGTTACTCTATAATGTACTCACATTAGGGGGCGAAGGGAGGAAAAACGAATGAGTTGCTTTGTGCTTGGTTTTCACGATATTAATAAAACAAAACACTTGATTGTCGGGGGGAAAGGCGCGAACCTGGGGGAACTTTGCAAAATTGCGGGAATGCGCGTACCGGACGGCTTCTGCATTTCTACTGCGGCCTTTAAAAGAGTCATTGAGGAAGCGCCGGCGCTGAACCCATTACTTAATCAATTATCGCTTGTAAAAATGGAAGACCGCGATAGCATCGTTGAACTTAGTGGTGAAATTCGCAGAAGCATCGAAGGGATAGCCATCCCGGAAGACATTCATGAAGAGATCGTTCATTTCCTCTCGGCGCTTGGAGAAAAAGGGGCCTATGCCGTCCGATCCAGCGCGACTGCGGAGGACCTGCCGACGGCCTCCTTTGCCGGTCAGCAGGATACGTATCTGAATATTATCGGCCAAAAGGCCATTTTGGCACACATCCGCAAGTGCTGGGCATCGCTGTTCACCGAGAGAGCTGTCACTTACCGCCTGCAAAAGGGTTTCGATCATCGTAAAGTCCAATTATCGGTCATTGTTCAGCAGATGGTCTTTCCGCAAGCATCCGGAATTTTGTTTACCGCCGATCCCATCACTGCCAATCGGCAGGTGTTATCTATTGATGCCGGCTTCGGATTGGGCGAGGCTCTGGTCTCCGGCCTGGTGACTGCCGACAGCTATAAAGTATCTCATGGTAAGGTGATTGGGAAGCGGATAGCCGCCAAAAAGCTGGCCATTGCTGCCGCGAAAGACGGCGGTACGAAAGAACGGCAAATTTCGCCTGAGCGGCAGAACAGGCAAGTGCTGACGGATGGGCAGATTTTGCAACTTACGCGCATCGGCAGGAAAATTGAAGCCCATTTCGGCTGTCCTCAGGACATCGAATGGTGTTTGACAGGCGATACATTTTATGTTGTCCAGAGTCGGCCGATCACGACGTTATACCCGATCCCGAAAGCAGGCGATCAAGAAAATCATGTTTATATATCTGTCGGTCACCAGCAAATGATGACCGATCCCATGAAACCATTGGGCTTGTCTTTTTTCCTGTTGACGACAAGTGCACCGATGCATCAAGCCGGCGGAAGATTGTTTGTCGATGTGACCCGGATGCTTGCTTCGCCTGACAGCAGGGCAGTGTTATTAGCGACCATGGGACAACACGATCCGCTCATGAAAGACGCACTGATGACCATCATCGAGCGGGGAGATTTTATAAAATCACTGCCAGCTGATAAAAGAGGACAGCGCTCCAGTAAAAATAATCAAGGAGGGCTGCCTTTTGCCGGGGATCGAACGCAAATCGCAGACGATCCAACCATCGTTGCTAATTTAATGAAGCGCAGTCAAAGATCGATTGATAAGCTGAAACAAACGATTCGTACAAAATCGGGGACGGATTTATTTGCATTTATTCACGAGGATATTCAGCAATTAAAGCAACTTTTATCTGATCCGCAAAGTGTGGAGGTGATTATGGTCTGTCTCTTATACACATCTGACGCTGCCGACGAATAGCCTT
>UQRJ01000131.1 GCA_900543345.1 uncultured Sporolactobacillus sp.
GAGATGTCTTAGGGTCTCGTGGGCTCGGAGATGTGTATAAGAGACAGATCCAGTAGCAGAATCACCACAGCGGGACCGGTACCCAGTACACGCTGCGCATTCGTCGCACCGGCATTGCCGCTTCCGAAACGACGAATATCGATTTTTTTTATTTTTTTCGTAATCAGGTAGCTGAAACTAATCGAGCCAATCAGGTAGGACAAAACCCAGGACAGAATTGTCGGCCACACGATGTGGACACCTCTTTATTTTTCATTTCTCTTCCGTGTTAGGATCCTTATCGGTGTCCCAACGAAACCAAATGTCTCTCGCAGACGGTTTTCAATGTGGCGAGTATAGGAAAAATGCATAAGCTCGGGATCATTGACAAACAGGACAAAAGTTGGCGGACGTACAGATACCTCGGCTGCGTAAAAAATTTTCAACCTTTTGCCCTTATCGGAAGGAGGCGGCGTCATGGCCACCGTATCCATGATACAGTCGTTTAACACGCTCGTCTGCACACGCAAGCTGTGATTTTCCGCCACGCGGACAATGACCGGCAACAGCTGTGGAACTTTTTGACCGGTCAATGCCGAGAGAAAAACGATCGGAGCGTAACTGATAAACTGAAACTGATCGCGGATTTTCCGACGAAAGCGATCCATCGTTCGCTCATTTTTGTCGACCGCATCCCACTTATTAACGACAATGACGAGTGCCCGGCCGGCTTCGTGCGCATAACCGGCAATTTTTTTATCTTGTTCGACGATGCCTTCCGATCCGTCGATCATCAGTAAAACGACGTCGGCATCCTCGATCGCCCGTTGCGCACGCAGTACGCTGTATTTTTCCGTCTTTTCATAGACACGACCGCGGCGCCGAATACCGGCGGTGTCCACGATGACATAATCCTGCCCGTCGCGCGTGAACACAGTATCGATCGCATCGCGGGTTGTCCCGGCAATATCACTGACAATCACGCGCTTTTTGCCTAGAATGGCATTAACTAACGATGACTTGCCGACGTTCGGCCGGCCAATCACGGCAAAACGGATCGCATCCTCGTCTTTTTTTTCTTGCCGCTGCTCCGGAAACTTTTCCACGACACGATCGAGCAAGTCGCCCATGCCGATACCGTGAACGCCCGAAACGCCGGACGGTTCGCCGAGTCCGAGCGCATAGAACTCATACAGCAAATTTTTTTGTTGGAAGTTGTCCAGCTTATTGACAGCAAGAACAACCGGCTTGCCCGATCGACGTAAAATATGGGCGACGGCTTCATCCGCGTCCGTTAATCCCGATCGCCCGTCGACGACAAACAGAATCACATCGGAATCATCGACCGCGATTTCCGCCTGCGCGCGCATCTGCGTCAAGAGCGGTTCGTCGCCGATTTCGATGCCTCCTGTATCAATGACGTGAAAATTGATATTCAACCAGTTTCCATGGCCGTACAGGCGGTCGCGCGTCACGCCGGGCGTATCTTCGACGATGGCGGTGCGCCTGCCGACAATCCGGTTGAAAATTGTTGACTTACCGACATTCGGTCTGCCGACAATCGCTACTGTTGGTTCAGACATGTTATTCCTCCGTTGCCGTCATATTTTTCATCGCTCCGGCAGGAAACGACGGTTGAAAAATCGACCGCCTGCGGAATCACGGCCGTAGGCAGAACTGCCGATCTCATCTTAACAAAAATACCGATATCGCTCAATCATCCGCTTAAGACAAACAAAGAGACGGAAAAAGGGAAAACGGGCGTTCCCTTCTTCCGTCTCTTCGCAGGCCGCGATTATTTATATTTTTTCAGCTGATCGCCGACCATATCGCCAAATGAAAAGCCGCTTGAATCGTCTCCCTGGACATTGTTACTGTTCTTCGGCCGTGAAGACGGTTTTCGCTCGGTTCGCTCGGATTGCTGGCCTTCCAGGGCCTTGATGCTCAGCGAAACCCGTTGATCCGCAAAGTTCACGTCAAGAACCTTTACCTTGATAACCTGTCCTTCCGAAAGAACCTCGTCGGGCGTACCGATATGGCGATGGGAGATCTCCGAAATATGAACGAGCCCTTCTACGCCGGGCAGCAGTTCGACAAACGCACCGAACGGAACGAGCCGTTTGACGGTACCCTGAAGAACGTCGCCAGGATGGATTTTATCTTTCGCCGTTTCCCACGGTCCGGGCTGCGTCGCTTTAATCGACAACGAAATCCGTTCGCTTTCCGGATCGACGGAGAGTACCTTGACTTTGACCTTCTCTCCTTCGGAAACGACATCGGACGGCGTTTCAACATGATAGTGAGCCAGTTGCGAAATATGCACCAACCCGTCGACGCCGCCGATGTCGACAAATGCGCCGAAGTCGGTCAGCCGTTGTACCGTTCCTTCGATCACCTCGCCGGGTTTGATCGACGCCAGCGTCTCCGTCTTCTTCTTGTCCGCTTCTTCATCGAGAACGGCCCGATGTGAAAGAATGACCTTGCGTTTCTCACGGTCCAGTTCAACGATTTTCACATCCAGCGGCTTGCCTTTGTAATCGCTGAAGTCCTCGACAAAATGTCGCTCGACCAGCGATGCCGGAATAAAACCGCGAACGCCAAGATCGACCACCAATCCGCCTTTGACAACATCGGCGATGACTACGGAGAAGGTTGTCTTTTCCTTGAATTTCTTTTCCAGATCGTCCCAAGCCTGATCCGCATCGACTTCACGTTTGGAGAGAACCAGCTCGTCGTCGTCCAATTTGGTGACCTTGACGGTGACATCGTCTCCCTCTTTCAGCACATCCATCACCTTGTCGACATGAAGGCTGGACAGTTCGCTGATTGGGAGGATTCCGTCAACTTTATATCCAACATCCACTAATGCATGTTTTTCTTCTACCTTTGTTACTTTTCCTTTGATGACATCTCCGACTTTTAAGGCGTCGAATGATGCCATTTCATTTTTAAAATCGTCAACCATTCTCCGGGACCTCCTTTAGATAAACAAGAAACACCTATACTTAACTTCTTACAATCCGAGCGTTTTGTCAAGCAGATAAGCCCGTCGAAATCCTTTTCTTTATTGACGCTCAAGTAATTTGCCGATACGTGCCATAATGACCGCAGTAATGTCTGCCGCCCTCATTTTTTGCTTTTTCATTTCATCCGTGTCGATCGGTTTATCGAAAATAACTTTCAGCTGTTTGCGAAAACCGTAGCGACCTAAGATTGCGCACGGCACAACTTTCGCGTCGGCGTGTAGGGCAAAAAAGCCGGCGCCGGCATGCCCTTTACCCAGATGTCCGCTGGTATTGCGGTGTCCCTCGGGAAACATCAGGAGCACGTGTCCGCTATTGAGCAATTTGATAGCAAATCGCAGTGCGCCGCGATCGCCGGTCCCCCGTTTGACCGGGAAGGCATGCAGATGGCGAATCAGCCGGCCGAATAGCGGAATGCGAAACAGCTCTTCCTTTGCGATAAAGCTCAGTTCACGTTTCAGCGCTATCCCGATCAGCGGCGGATCGAAATCGGAAATATGATTGCTGCAAATCAACACTCCGCCGCTTTTCGGGATATTTTCCGTTCCTTCAACCGACAAGCGGAAGAGACACTTATAGAAAACGGCCACAATCGGTTTGCCAACCGCATACAGGTTCAACGGTGACGCCTCACCTTCACGATACGCAGAATCGTTTCAACGACCTCGCTGATGCTCATCGATGTCGTATCCACCTCTATCGCATCGGCCGCCCGGACGAGCGGCGATACATCGCGCCCCATGTCTTTTTTGTCTCTGAGTGCGATGTCTGCCTTCAATGCCGCAAGTGAGGGATGCCGGCCTTTTGCTTCTTCATCCTTCAACCGCCGAATTGCCCGCTGCTCGACCGACGCTTTCAGAAAAATTTTGACCTGAGCCCGTGGCAGTACGTGCGTACCGATATCGCGGCCGTCCATGACGACGTTCAGATTGTCAGCCAACTCGCGCTGCCGACGGACCATCTCTTCGCGAACCGACACGAACGAGGAAACAAGCGAAACTTGCGCCGTGACGTCCGGATAGCGAATCCGCTCCGTGACGTCTTCCCCATCGATCAAGACGCGCTGACCGCCGGCATCGTGCTTGAGTTCGATCACAGTTTGCCCGAGCAGCTTCCCAAGAGCCGCCCCGTCGCTCGTCGGACAGCCGAGGCGCAACGCTTTATACGTCAGTGACCGATACATTGCACCGGTATCGATGTAGATAAAGCCGAGCTTTCCGGCAACAATCTTCGATACGGTGCTTTTTCCTGCCGCAGCCGGCCCGTCAATTGCAATTTGAAAAACCCTCTCCATAGTAAAAACGACTCCACTCCTTCTCCTTTGTGCCACGATTCCGCGCGGCAGTGGATCAATACCTGTGATCCATTTCCCATTCCAGAAATTTGCGACGGCTCTCCAACTGCTTTTCAAAACAGTAACGAATGATTGTTTGTCGTTCCCGTTCATCCGCAGCCAGAAACTGGATTGACGCTTTGCGTCGTTGCGTCACCTTATCGGTAAAAAGGCGAAGAATTTTTCCTTTTAGTGTCACATAGCGATAAACGCCTGAAGGAAAAACAAGACAGATCCACAACTCGACCGTCGCGTTCTCTTCGACCGTTATTTCGCCGGGGAGAAAGATCTGTACACCGCCGCCGCCAATGTCGCTGGTCAGTGCGGTAAATGGCGGACAGGCCTTATTTTCCGGATGCACGGCAATATCCAGATTGGTTTCGACCCGAACATAGTTTCGCCGCTGAACCTGTTCAAGGCCTATATCTTCGTCGTAGCGGAGTGCTAGTAAAGAGATTTTCCCCGGCACTCGGTGCAACATCCTGGTCGTGAACTGGAATACCTGACGATCGCGGACATAGTAGGCATTCATAACGGCTTCTTTCGGAATAACCACCGTCCGCCCCGTCTGCACATCCGCCGGATCGTCGATCCATATCTCGTTTTTGCGTAAATCGGCAATCTTGCAACGACAACGCCGCACATCGCTATTGTTCGATTCGGGCACGTTCTGTTCAAGAATGAGATGATCCCCGATTTTTAAAAACATGGCCCAACCTCCCAGTCCCCCTATGTAAACTCACGTCGAACGACAAATCGCCCTTGTTGCCGACATGGAGAACCGCCGCCTTCTCCAAAATTATTATACATGAAAAACGCAGGAAAAAATCGCCGATCATGCTAATTTCGCAGCAATTCGATTTTCTCCTGGTTCCCGTCATTGGCATTGACAAGCAAGCGGTAAGTGCTGTCACCGCGCGTCGCAATCATTTCATAGCAAAGCACGTTTTTCAGTGCATCGTTTTGAAAAACGGCGAGATCCGTCTCATGTACTTTCAAATCGTGATTCAATTGCCGCCGGGCGGCCGCCGCGGACAGGCGCGGTTTCGTATTGATCCCGTCTCCATTAAACAGCAGTCTCTCGGTCTGATCAAAAGCAACGACTTCGCCGTTGTCCAGAGCGACTTTGATCCGCACGGAAGCCGGATAGACCCGGATATGATCCTTCAGGGTGACATAGGTCAGTACGGCGGTGTTTCGGTATTGATCCCGCTTCGTCAATTGGAGATCCGTTAGTCCGCGCGCCTTAAGGAACGCGGCGGCCCGTCGCGTTGCGTCATATAAGCCTATTTTTTCACTGCCGGGCGAACGATTCGATAAATACCAGAGAACCTGTCCGCCCTTTTTGCCGATTGCCGCAGATACCGTACGGTTCTGTTTCGGCTTTAATGTCACAAGATAAGCGGCGGCATTGGATCCTTTCCCCGTCTCGCCGATCCGCCGGGTAGCGGCCGATCGGAGCCCCAACCACTTTTTTAATCGCTGTGCTGCCTGCTTTTTATTGATCGGTGCACCGCTTAGCGGTCGAATTTTCTTTTTTTCAAGGATAGCATTGCGCGGATTCTCCGGACTGAAGCTCTGCGTGTAATCAGATGCGTATCCGTCGACGCGCCGAATGCCGTCGATGACCTGATTATCCTGATTCCCTTTCTTACTGCGCAACGCCCATTCTACATCCATCCAGCGCAGGTGGCGTGTCATGACCGTGTTCTGCAGATCTCTCAATTCTTCGCGGATCGTATGCGATTCCCGGTATAGCTTCTCCAACGTCCGATACTCATCGGAACTCAGCGGCCGGTCGTTTGTCGTTTTTACACCGGTATTATAAGTAAACTCACCGACATGCGCCAGAAACTCGTTCGTCCGGTTGAACGGCAGCAAAGTCAGCGGCAGTGCATTGGCCGAGGCATGGGCCAATGCACTCAATCGCCATGTCTCAGCTAACTGCGGTCGCATGCTCTCCCGCGACTGCATAGCCAGTGACGCATTCAGCGATTCTTCCAGTGAATCGACATAGTAGGTCAGTTCGTGAAAGGCTTGTTGATAGTGATTTTCAGCGTGGATGCCAATCAGATTCTTCATCCGGTATTCCCGATAGCCCCATATAGCTAGAGCAAGAACCGCGACTGCGGCCACCACGCCGAGGATGTGCAGATAACGTCGCTTCAAAGCGATTCCTCCGTTTCTATTTGCAAAAAATATGTTTGCCGATTTTCTGAATCTGCGGCCGGCTCCATATCCAAGCGGATGTCGCGGTTTCCGGGTTAAAATAATACAGCGCTCCCTGCGACGGATCCCAGCCGTTAATCGCGTCCATGACCGCTTTTTTCGCCGTTTCATTCGGCGTCAGCCAGATTTGACCGTCGGAAACCGCGGTAAATGCGCCCGGTTGAAAAATAACGTCGGAAATGTTGTTTGGAAACCGTGAGTCGGCAACACGATTAAGGATGACGGCGCCGACCGCTACCTGACCGACATACGGTTCGCCGCGTGCTTCGCCGTATACAGCATTGGCCATCAGATTGACATCGGCATTCGAATAGCCTTGCGGGAGATTATCAACCGAGGCGTTGTTTTGGTTTGCTGCAGTGCTACCGCCCTTCTTCTTAACCTGTTGCTCAAGAGGGACGCCGCCGTAATAGGTAAACGTATTCCCTTCCCTGATATTTCGATAGATAAAGTCTTTATCGAATTTGGACGCGGCAATTAATTTCTGTCGGGTCGAAGCACCGGCCAGGCCGTCGACAGTCAGTCCGTATTTCTGCTGAAATTCCCGCAATGCCCAGTAGGTCCCGTAGCCGAACACGCCGTCTATTTTCCCTTTGTAATAGCCAATGTACTGAAGCCTGGCTTGCAGTTCAATCACGTCGTCCCCGGAAGCACCTCGCATGACAACCTGCCCGGAAAACGCGGAGGCATGCTCCGCCGGCGTTGCAAAGAGCAGCATCGATGCCAGGCACATCAGGCATAAAATCGAGAACTTTCTCAATGTCCATTCCTCCTGATTGATCAGCGGTATCCTGCCTGCTGAAAATCACGTTTATGATGCCAAAAAACAGATGATTTATGCGGCGACTGCGATCAATCCCGCCTTTTATCGGCGAAAATCGGCGATTCCGACCCGCGCATTGCAGGGACTATCGCCTTTTTGCCAAGGATGGATCGATTCGGTATTTTTTTTGCCATCGGACCAAGCGAAAGCATCGACGTGACAGATTTCTTAAAAATAGGCTCTGTATAAAGATCTGTCTCTTATACACATCTCCGAGCCCACGAGACCCTAAGACATCT
>UQRJ01000132.1 GCA_900543345.1 uncultured Sporolactobacillus sp.
AGATGTCTTAGGGTCTCGTGGGCTCGGAGATGTGTATAAGAGACAGGGCGTAAACAGTCCGCGCTTGCTTAAGCGTAAATTTCGACCCGAGGATCAGCCAAATATTCGGTTGATAATCCAATTTATTGCGAATCCGCGCGCAGGCCACGCGTAAAATCCACTCGTGATCATAAGCCAAATGGTCATTGGAACGAGGTCTCACCGTCAAATCGCTGTAATAGTCTTCTTCTTCCGCCCGATCATCGGCGGTCGTCAAGCATGCCTGCCCGCAATTCAACTCATAGTTACCGTCCCGGGCCGCCAGACGGAACCACTCGGCATCCGTTGCACCGGTACCGGCGATCAGCGGTACGACTTCAGGGAGATAGATCATATACGTGAGCGCAATTGTCCGCGGAGGGGGACTGCGGCGCGGATCGGTAAACGTCGCCAATTGCTCCGTGTGAAAGCGCGGCAGTTTCACACCGATTTTTTCGCTAATCAGCCGCAGTGAAGCGACTTCGGCACTTTCCGCCCTCCGCAGATACGTTTCCGGTAGGCCCCAGCATCCCTGATAAGGATGGTCGGAACGTTTTACCAATAAAACTTGTACGGAATCCGTGAGTCGATCGAAACTCCAGATGATATTGGTAATAGTCACCAGTGGACGCACTAAAATCATCGGATCGGCAAAAGTCTGTTTCCGGTCACTCATGTTTAATTTTCCTCCCTTCTAAACTCATCCAATCAATGATCAATCTGGTAATCTTAAGAGGTACTGTCCATCCAAAAATCGCATGACCAACCCATTTTTCGGAAAAAAGTCAATTACCGCCGCATTGCCCGGCTGCACGCTCGGATTGATTTTGTGAATGATGGCGGTAGCGCCCTCCAGTCGGGCAACCCGGGAGTACAGGGTCGGCCGGCGATCTTACGTGCTGCACCGGCACTCACTGCGATGGCCGCCAAAAAATTGAATGTGCCGGCAACGCAGCCGCCGGATTCGACCATAAAAATCATGCCCACGTGTAGCGTTGTTCTCGAGGGTTCCGCTTCTTTTCACCAGAATCAAACGTCATGCAACCGTACTTACCGGTTATCCAGCTCCAATCATCAATGACGGCAACTGCAACCGACTGACGTGTTTCCCGCACCATCCGTATAGGTTTGTATATTTCCTCCAATTATCCTAAGACTTATGACGCAATAGCCTACAACAACTATAACGGTCATTTCAAGCCGATTATTTACATGATTACGCTTGTCATCGATGAAAAAACTGATCGTGATTCATTTTACCCTACAACCCCGGCAATTGCGATAGTAGAAATTTGGTATGCCATTTTTCCGCCAGAAGGCCCACCGGCGGTAGGACTGCTTGACAATATAAATCAAGACACAGCATCCGGAAACCGGCCAATCCACTTATCGACACGGTCAGAAGCTAAAGCCGGCCCATTCAGGGGATAAAATGAAGACGATTAACTGCCAATCAACCAGGTTTTCTTTCGTTTATAGATCGACAATCCGGATACAGTCTTGCCAGTGGATCGGCTTCAGATTTGATTCTCAAGCGGAGGCACCGTGAACCGGCATCGTCGAGTAGATAACTCTGTAGCGCCTGTAAGGTTGATGATCCAGAACCCTTCAAAAAAAGACTGCCGTGATCCTTCTCGTTGATTTTTTGGCTGATTCCTGAACTTTTTTCAGCAAACGAGATAGATATGTTAAGCTTAAGCTAAGGAAGCATCCGCCGCAAAAAACGTCACACTGCAATAACCCTGACGGCAGATTGCCGAGTATACCGGAGCCCAGCAATCGAAAATAAGAAAAAAATCAGGCAGGTCATCGGTCAGATATAGTATGGGACACTCAGTGGAGAATTAAACGATTTTTCATGATCCTATCCCTGATACGGCGATGCCCCGGCGATCTTGTAAATCCACACAGCCGTATTTCTGCAGCAACAAATATCTTGAGGCTGCGTTCCGTCGATAGGCAAAAGTCAGCTAAAGAATAGATGGCACGAAGATGGATAGATCTATTACAGAATTTTTAGCTCTAAAATAGAAACAAATGGGGGAATCGCTCATGGTGGAACTGCTGACTTTTGATTGCTATGGAACATTGATCGATACGGCCCCACTCCGAGACAAGCTCGGAACTATCGCAGTGCAGCAAAGTATCGACCGTTCGGCAATGATCCACACCTATAGCAGCTTCGAAGACCGGCTGATGTATGGAGAGGGCTTGTTTACCGTCTATAGCCAGATCATCTATCAAGCGTTGGAATACTGCGAGATGGAACTGAATGCCGACCATTTAACGGATTATTATGAACAATTGATTGAAGTGCATCGGAAACTCCGCCCCTTCCCCGAAATCGCCCGCACCTTAGCCGCGTTAAAAGCCAAGGGCTACCGGACCGCATTGCTGTCTAATTCCGACTGGAGCCTGATGCCGTACCATCTAAAAGCGCTGCACCACGATTTCGACGCTGTTTATCTCGCTGAAGATCTGCATGCGTACAAACCGCAGATCCACTTTTTCAAACAAGTTCAGGATCAGCTTCGAACCCATCATCATGTGCATATTGCTGCCGGTTTCTGGTGGGACATCGTCCCCGCTCAAAAAATGAACTGGCGGCGCATTTGGGTAAATCGCCGCCGCCAAAAGGGTATTCGCCATTACATGCCATATACGGAAGTCAAAACACTCGGCGAGGTGCTGAACTATTTATAAAATAAAATCCAATGCAATTGCTCGGCATGATGACCCTAGCGACTCCATGCCTGCGCTGCCGCAAAGTGATTCCGCGCTCTCTGTCTTTTTTCGCGCTCATCGTGATTAATTCCGCGCTCATCGTGATTAATTCCAAGCTCGCCGCCATTAATTCCGCACTCATCGTGATTGATTCCAAGCTTACCGCCATTAATTCCGCGCTTATCGTGATTGATTCCAAGCTCGCCGCCATTAATTCCGCGCTCACGCGAAACATTCCCGCGGTCGCAGTGATTTATTCCGTCTGTCGCAGGTTCGGCCGGATTAGATGATTCGATTTCGTGAATCCGGATCAAAAAAATGTATTTTCGCCTCATTCAAAGATACCTGGATCGAACTGCCGTTGGTTACGATAAGCGGTTGGGTTCTGGCAATCAGTTCGGTTTGACTCAGTTGAAAATGAACAAGGCTTTCCGGACCGAGTAATTCCGTATTCTTGACAACCGCCGATACGAAGCAAGGATCGTTTTGATCAGTTCGGGCTCCAACTTGAATATCTTCCGGGCGAATACCGGCAATGAGCCGGCATTCACGATAATTTTTTTCATGTAACCGCATGACGATCGCTTGCGGCAACGGTAAATTAATCGACCCGAAGCGGACTTTGTCTCCCGACAAGGACACCGGAAAGAAGTTCATTGCGGGGGAGCCGATGAATCCGCCGACAAATACATTCGCCGGGTGATGATAAATGTCATCCGGCGTGCCAATTTGTTGAATCTCCCCGTGATTCATTACCACGAGTCGATCGGCCATTGTCATCGCTTCCGTTTGATCATGTGTCACATAAATCGTTGTCGTTTTTAAACGCTGATGAAGTTTGGAAATTTCCACGCGCATTTGTACCCGTAACTTTGCATCCAAATTAGACAGCGGCTCGTCCATTAGAAAAAGCCGCGGGCTGCGTACCATGGCTCTCCCAAGCGCCACCCGCTGGCGCTGACCGCCGGACAAAAACTTGGGCTTGCGGTTTAAATAGTTTTTTAAGCCAAGCACCTCTGCGGCCTGACGTACTTTTTCGTCAATTTCTTTTTTTGTCAGGTTCTTCAATTTCAGCCCGAAGGCCATGTTTTTATAAGCCGTCATGTGTGGATACAAAGCATAATTTTGAAAAACCATCGCGATGTTGCGATCTTTGGGATCGACCTTATTCACCCGTTTTCCGTCAATATACAGATCGCCGGATGAAATCGATTCCAGGCCGGCAATCATTCTTAATGTCGTTGATTTTCCGCATCCCGATGGGCCGACCAGCACAATCAATTCTCTATCCCTTATGTTCAAATTAAAATCTTTGACAGCAGGGCGTTTGCTTTTCCGATAATATTTCTCAACGTGACTTAATAAGACAGATGCCATGATTCGATCTCCTTCATAGAATTCATAAAACGACAAGTTCCCGCAAATCATGAACAATGTAATCGGGAAAAACAGATTGAATCGAGCAATCGGTCACCGTACTGACTCCGGTCAATGCAAGTACGGTTTTCATCCCTATTTTCTTACCAAAGACAATATCGGTATCCAGACGATCGCCAACCATCAGACAACGATTCGGTTCCAGTAGCGAACCGTTTTCTGCTTCAATAATCCGGAAGAAAAAATCAGCGGGTTTGCCAATCACGATCGTATGCTTGGCGTTTCCGGCCGTCTTAATGGCCAAGGCAAGGCCCAGCGTATCCGGCACGGTTCCTGTTTCGGTGATAAAAAAAGCATCCGGATTCGTTATAATCAAAGGTGCGCCTTGCTGAAGTACATGCATCGCATCGGTTAACTTTTCAAACGTAAATAAGCGATCAAGCCCGACCAATACATGAGTAGCCTCCGAAGCGTGCTGAGCAATCGTTATTCCATGCACTGCTAATTCGTCGATAAGCGCGCGTTCGCCGACCACCCAGAGCTTAGGATTTTGCAGCCATCGCGAAGCAAAGATGGCCGCCGCATAAGAAGAAGTCATCACTTCCTCAATCCGGGCCGATACCCCCATTCTATTTAACTTTAATGCACACTGTCTGCGTGTGAAGATGGAGGTATTGCTCACAAAACGGATTGCTTTGCCAGAACGATGTAGCGCCCGAATCAAGTCAATCACTCCGGGCAATAATTGATTACCCTCATAGAGGGTGCCATCAAGGTCAAAGAGTACCCAATCAATATCGGCAACTTGAATCATTCATCAATCATCCTGTTCATGTTTGCAAAACTTGCTGCAGTCATCTGTTTTAAACGTAGTGCCTGGTCCAGTCCGTTCATGTCAAACGCAAAGCTCCCCTCTCGCGCCGATGAATCCATGCAACGGTCCCATTCGCTGCTTCCCCGGATGTCCGCTCACCTTCCTCATTTAATACCCGATTGCATAAAGCTTGAAATAAACTGTTTTTGAAAAATAAAGAACGCCAGCACGAGTGGAAAAATGACCAGTAAAGTCGCAGCGGCCAATTGGCCCCATTGCGCGCTGCTCTCCGTTGTCTTGGCAAAAATCGATAATCCGACGGACAGCGGGCGATTATTCACGGAATTCGTCACAATTAGCGGCCACAGAAAATTGCTCCATTGGTGGCTGATTGATACGAGGCCAAAAGCAACGAATGTCGGCTTGGCCAGTGGAACATAGATATACCACAACATATGCCAAAGGCTGCATCCCTCCATTTTCGCAGCTTCTTCCAGCTCAATAGGGATACCTTTGAAAGCCTGCCGCAGTAAAAATACACCGAAAGCGGAGATAAAATAGGGAATCATAATGCCTAATTTGGAATCAACCAAACCTAAACCGGCAATGGTCCCGTAATTCGGAAAGATTAACACATCGACCGGAATCATAATTTGGATCAGGTAAAGGATAAATAATGTATTCTTAAACGGAAAGGAAAGCCTGGCAAAGGCATAAGCCGCCAATGTCGTCGTTACAAATTGAAAGGCAAAGACGACCAGCGCAATGATTGTCGTATTGAAATAATATTGTAGAAAGGGAGCCGCATTCCAGGCATTGACAAAATTAGCAAACGAAAAACCGGAACCGCCATCCGGACGAAAGGCCGTAATAATCACCCAAAAAAGTGGAACCCCCCAAAGTAAAGCCAGGCTATACGTCGATATGGTTAATAATCGTCTCATTGATTTTACCCCTTAATTATAGTGAACGCGGCGATCGATCCCAAAGAACTGAATACAGAATAAGATCGTCAGTATGACAAGCACAACAATCGTCACTGTCGCTGCCTTCCCCTGATCGATGTACTGAAAAGCAATTTCGTAGATGTAATACAACAACATATTACTGGAATTATCCGGACCGCCCTGTGTCATCACGATCAGGTGATCAATCAATTTGAACGCATCGGCCGTCGCCATGACCAGACAAAAAAGCGTTGTCGGCATCAGCAGCGGAAATGTGACATTACTGAATCGATACCAGCCGCGGATCCCGTCGAGCCTTGCCGCCTCATAGATTTCCTCCGGGAGATTTTTCAGTGCCGCTAAATAAAAAATCATGAAAAATCCCGCTTCTTTCCAAATGATCATCACCATTAAGGCCGGAAGAACAGTCTGGCTGTTGCTCAGCACACTTTCATTCGCAATATGCAGCAGTTTTAAGCAAGCCGTCAGCAAACCACTGGGTGAATAAAGATACATCCAGATATTGGCCACCGCAATCAGCGGCAGAATCACCGGGTAAAAAAAGAAAGTCTTGACCAGCCCGTCCCCTCTAAAAGTCCGATTAACGAGCATCGCCATGATGAGTCCGAACGTAATACTGACCGGTACGGTAACCACGGCGAAAATAATTGTGTTGAAAAATGACTTCCAAAATATTTTATCTTCAGCAAGCCGCTGATAGTTTTGTAAACCGACGAAGATCGGCTTCGGCACCCCCAGATCCGACTGAAAAAAGCTCAGATAAATCGTTTTGACAATCGGAAACAAGGTAAAAGCGACTAACAAGATAAAAGATGGAAGTAAAAGAAGCCAGGGAGTCACAGTTGCCCTGCCCAATTGTCCTTTACCTCTCATCCTTATCACTCCTCATTCATTTGTATCCGGATTCAGCTGATCCGGAATCATCGATGCAACCGCTATTCAGTCTTTCGCAAACAGCTGATTATTGAAACGGTTCAAGATATTGCTTGGCCTGCCGCTGGGCATCATCCAATGCCTGTTTCGGCGTCTTTTTCTGCGTCACCGCAGCTTGAACAGCATCATTGATGCTTTGATAGACCTTACCGTTATTGTGGGTCGATAATTCCGCCGAGGCGTACTTCAATTGATCTCTGGCAACAGCCGCCTGCGGGAAACCTTTAATGTATTTTTTCATTCGCTCCGTCTCGTAAGCGGATTTTCTAGTCGCTACATAACCGGTATCAATACTCCACTGTGCCGCGCGTTCCGGCGTCGTCGCCCAGCGGATGAATTTCCAAGCAGCTTCTTTATGATCTTCCGGAATATCTTTGAAAACATAGAAGTTACCGCCGCCCGTCGGTGTACCATACTGTTCTTTTTTCGGGAGGATCGCTACGCCGAATTTGAATTTCGCGTTTTGTTTAATATTCGTTAAATTACCCGTCGTATGATACAGCATCGCCGTTTTTTGATTGATAAAATCAGTCGGTGACGTCTTCCAATCGATCGTTCCAGTCGGCATCACTTTGTCTTTTTTCGCTAAGTTGGTCATAAAAGACAGCGCTTCGACATTGCTTGGCCGATTAAAATACACTTTTTTCCCGTCGCTGCTCATAATATTATCGCCATTTTGGAGCGCGAAAGCTTGAAAAATCCAATACGTACTGACCGTTGACGGCACTTCCACACCCCATTGTCTGTCTCTTATACACATCTCCGAGCCCACGAGACCCTAAGACATCTCG
>UQRJ01000133.1 GCA_900543345.1 uncultured Sporolactobacillus sp.
GCTATTCGTCGGCAGCGTCAGATGTGTATAAGAGACAGACCTTATATTATGTCATCAGTAAAATTTATACCAATATCGATAGCGGTTACTATATTTCCTACATGTGGGATACGTACCCGAATGAACTGATGCGTAAATTATGGCTGCGCATGATCTATATTTTGATTGTCGTCGGTATCCTCAGCCTGTTTACCGCGTTCTGGCTGGCCCGATATTTGAAGCGCCCGCTCGACATCCTCGGTAACCGTTTTGAGGAGATCTCCCGAATGAACTGGGAAAAGCCGTTCGAGTGGAAGGGCGATGAGGAATTTGAGCGACTATCGGCTCAGTTTGAAAAAATGCGGCTGAATCTGATTAAATACGATCGGTCGCAGAAAAATTTCATTCAGCAAGCGTCGCACGAACTGAAGACGCCGATCATGGTGATTCACAGCTATGCTCAAGCAATCAAAGATAAAATCTATCCGAAAGGCGGATTGAATGAGTCGGTTGATGTAATTATCGATGAAGCCGATCAGATGGAACGTCGGGTTAAAAAAATGCTCTACTTTACCCGTTATGACTCGTTGAAAGACCGAAAGACGATACGCCGGCTGACACGGTTCGGCGATCTGGCTTCGGAAATCCGAAAACGGTTGTCCGTTCAGCGGCGGTCGATCGTTATTCATATTTCCGGCGAAGACATACCGGTTTACGGCGATCGTGAACAATTGGGGACGATATTGGAAAATCTGGTAGAGAATGGCCTGCGTTACGCCAATAACAATCTGTGGATGCGGGCGGAACAAGCGGGTGGGAAAACCATACTGTCTGTAGAGAACGACGGCCCGATGATTTCGGCCGATGAACAGCGAACCATATTTCGTCCGTTCGAAAAAGGGAAAAAAGGGCAGTTCGGGCTCGGCCTGGCCATTGTCGAACGGATTGTCAAGGCGCATAATGGAACCGTCCGGGCGGAAAATCGTTCCGATCGCGTCGCGTTCGTCATTACGCTGCCGCTCCCAAAAAAGGAACTTGATCGGCGTCGTGACACCTAAAGGCCGGTTGCGCAAATCAGCTGAAGTTTCGACTGAATAGACGGATCGAACGGGTGTGCTTCGGCAAACGAGCTCGACTTTTTCGCTTAGGATGTGGAAAGGAAGCGATGATGTGAAGGGAATTGCTTATTACAAAGAAGGAGACCACGCCCGCGATTATTTTCTAATCAAATCGATGACCCGTGGTACGGCGAGCAACGGGAAACCTTTTCTGACCATTATTCTTCAGGATAAAACCGGCGATATTGATTCCAAACTGTGGGGAAGTACGCCGGAGGATGAAAAAAATTACGTGGCTGGAACGATGGTGTTTGCCGAAGGAGACATCACGACATTCCGCGGCCGTAATCAGTTTAAGATCCGTAATATTCGTCTTGTTGATGAACGTGACGGCGTCAAAAGGGCGGATCTGGTTACAGCTGCCCCGCTGGCAAAGCATGAATTGGAAGAAAAAGTGACGCAATACTTGTTCGAAATCAAAAATCCGGTGATTCAGCGGCTGACACGGGCACTGCTGAAGAAACATCACCAAGCCTTTTTTGAGTATCCGGCAGCGGTCAGCATTCACCACAATTATCTTTCGGGTCTTGCTTTCCATGTCTGCTGCATGCTGGACATGGCTAAGCAAGTTGTCCGTCTTTATCCGGAAATCAACAGCGATCTGCTCTATGCGGGCATCATTCTGCATGATATGGGCAAATTGAAGGAACTGTCCGGCGTTGCCGATACGAGCTATACGCTGTCCGGTAATTTACTTGGCCACATTTCGATTATGGTAGAGGAAATCGGTGAAATGGGCAAGACGCTTGGTATCGGTCGCCGCGAAGAAGTGCTGCTTTTGCAACATATGATTCTCAGTCATCATGAGAATCCCGAATGGGGCAGCCCGAAGCCGCCGCTGTTCAAAGAGGCGGAGATTCTGCATATGCTCGATGACATGGACGCTAAAATCAACATCATGACGCGCGCTATTCGTAAGACGCGACCGGGTGAATTCTCCGAACGGATCTTCGCGATGAACAACCGATCGCTGTATCGGCCGCGATTTGATTCAAGTCAATCCCGGGATACCGATCATTCGGCACCTCAATGATAAGTGTCTCCACGGTCTACTTGTCCGTGCCGGCGCATAAACTGTAATATCATCCCGGTTGCGGGTTGGGAGGTGCTGAGATGAAACAGGCCGGACGGTCATTGTTAGCGGTGACGGGGCTCTTTATACTCTTTATGCTGCAGCAGTTCGGCTGGCTCGATTCGATTCTCGCCGGTATGCAGCGCGTCGCCTGGTGGGTTTATTTGGTCGTAGCGGGCATTTTATTCAGCGGTTATCAGACTGTCGCGGCGGTGAGAGCCGACCGTGAGATCGATGAGCAATGGAATGAGCGCCAAGGCGAAAAATATATCCAGCGGATGCGTGCGGAACGGGAGAAGAGGAAGAAAGGTAAAGGTTCGGAAGCCGCCCATTAATCCTTTGGCGACGCAGAAAGAGGCCGTTTTCCGGCATTCGTGACCGGAAAACGGCCTCTTTTCTTGAGTTGGAAATTACTGCTGTGTGGTCGACTGCTGCGTGGTCGCTGTCGATGTATTGAACAGATTCTTGAAACTCTTATCCTGGACTTTGATATCGGCATCTTTGATCAGTTTCTGCATAACCGCATCTTGCGATTTCTCTTTGCTGGCTAAATAGGCTTCCCTCACGGAAGATTTCAGATGATTGTAATCGTCACGCTTGCCTTCAAGCTTAATGATGTGATAACCGCCGTCATTGCTTGAATAGACCGGTTTGCTGGTCTGGCCGACCTTCAGTTTCATAGCTGCATTGCTGAATTCGGCCGTCATGGTCGATTGTTTGAACCAGCCGAGTTCGCCGCCTTTCGTTTTCGATCCGGTATCGGTAGAATACTTTTTCGCAAGCGTTGCGAAATCCTCGCCTTTATCCAGCTTATTCTTTAAATCGTTGGCTGTTTTTTTGTCTTTCACAAGGATATGTCTGGCCTTCAACTCGGTCAGCTGCACCTTATTCTTGTTGTAATAATCCTTAAGCGCCTTGTCGGTCACTTTGATGCCGGCCTGCTGCGCCTTGGTCATCATCAGCGAATCTTTGATCTGACGACGGAATTGACTCTCTGTCAGATTATTTTGGGCGAGTGCCTGTTTGAACTGATCTTCACTGGTGAACGTCTTACGGACTTGATTGTACTTTTTATTCACTGCGTCCTTTGAGACGTTGTATTTCTTCTCCAGTAATTTTTCATAGACCAGATTCTGCAGGACTTGGTCGCCGCTTGTTTTCTTCAGCTCATTATAAAACTCATCTTTTGTGATATTGCCGCTTTTTGTTTTGACAACAACCGCGTTATCGCCGCTGTTTCCGCATGCCGCAAGGCTTAGGCAGATTAGCGCCGACGCGAGGATCATCAGTAATTTCTTCACGAATGTCCACTCCTATTTATAATTTTTCCTTATTAGTTAATAAACTTCGCAGACGCATGAAACTATTCGTCTCTGCACCGACATTTCAGTGGCTAAAAAAGCCAACCTTCTGTATTTTAACCGAAAATGACCGTGCTTGTCGAGGTTATGTTGACGGATCGGCCGATTTTCGTATTCAATCCAAGCTTAAAATGGGTTATAATTAATCGTTATAAGATGCCGGATTGAGAACGTTCGGCCCTTTCTGTGAAAGGAGACGTCATTTTGGATAGAGAACATCGGGCAGCCGCCCGTTCGAAAAAGAGGGCACCATGGAAACGCGCATTTTTGGTTCTGCTGGCGGCCGATCTGCTCGTGGTCCTGCTTCTTTTCGTATTTCTGACTGGTTTTTTCGCGCCGAAAACGCCGCTTCCGAAAGCTGAAAAGGGCAGCAGCCCGGCGATTTTTACGGTACAAGCCAATAAAAAGCAGCTGGAGACATTGATCAATGAATCCATACAGGCGAATAGTACGAAAAAATTGAACTACCGCGTATCGATCGGCAATCAGGTGGAACTAAAGGGCAGTTACCGGCTGCTGTTTACGGCGATTCCTTTTTCACTGAGCTTTAGTCCGCAGGTTAGCGGCGGCGACGTCATTCTGAGAGAAACCAGTGTGAAAATCGGCAGTGTTCGTCTACCGGACCGTGCCGTACTTGGATTTCTGAAGAGTGGAACGAATTTTCCCAAATGGGTACTCATCCAGCCGCAACAAAGACAAGTTTACCTGAATCTAACGAAGGCGGAAATTCAGGACGGCTTCTATCTTCGGGCGAAGTCGATCGATTTGCCGCATAATGTCATCGCTTTTACGGTCCATCAAAATAAGTAAGATTTGCTGCAAGAAACTCGCTTCAGGCCGGACGGATTCCGCCACGTAAAAAAGCCGGCCCGCTACCCGCGATCCGGCTTTTTTCCCATCCTCCTTAGATAGATGGTGGCGTTTTCTCTTCGCCTTCCTTTTTTTCCGGTGGCTGTTCGTTGAGCTTGTTGGCTAATTTCTCCTTCGCTGCTTCAAGCTGAACGACGTTATTTTTGATCTTAACGAGATAAGGCTGTACGTCCTCTTTCCACTCTTTCAGCAGGTTCCCGAGATCGGAGACGGTTGATTTGAGAACGGGGACACTTTCATCCTTCAGTTCCAACACACGATCTTTGACGACACCGAGACTATCCGCGGCATCCTTTAGCGGTTGCTGAATGGAGGCCGCTTTACTTTTAATATCCTGTCTGATTTCTTCGCCCCTTTTCGGCGTTGTCAGCAGAACGAGTGTTCCGCCGACAAGACCGCCGATTGCGGCGCCGATGGTGTATGAAAGGAATTTGCTCATCACAATTCACTCCTTTGGAATCCGTTCGTGCTACTTTTATTATACCCTACCCGCAGAGGGTTATCACGGGTGAGGATATGGCGGATATAAAACAAACCGGAACGAACGGATTCATTCGTTCCGGTTTGCCGCTTTCACTGTCGACTCAGTAGACCGGCGGCTTGGAAGACGTTTTAATAAAACCGCTTCGCCGTCCAACTTGCAGGATAATCGGATAAAGTATGGCCATCAGTACGGCGTTCATACCGGCCGTCGGCAATACCATTGCGACGATCAGCTGCATAAAGATCGAAGCCTGAACATTCGTCAGAATAATCAATACGGTGGCGAAAATCGTTCCGCTCAGCACCGTTCCCAATCCGGCGATAATCATGCCGGCAATGTATCTTCCCTTCGGCGCAAAAAACTTAGCGCATAAAAGAAATGCGAGAAAAACAACCGGGGTCGTAATCAACTTATCGATGACATTGGGAATGAATCCCCCGGGGAGTTGCGTCGTCAGGCCAGCCAACATCCCGTCGGCCAGGCCGATAATCATAAAACTTTTCTTATCGGCGAAAAAGAAGAGACACAGGAAAAGCATCACCAGCGACAGATCCGACTTCATACCGAACACGAGGCCCGGAACCACTGCATGCAGTATCGTTCCGATGGCCAGAAGCAGCGCGACAATAATCAAATTTTTCAGTTTCATAACTTAACTCTCCTCATCTATTCTCATTCTGATCCTCCGGCAGTGTCCCACTGACCTGCGGCGAGGTTAAAAATATCGTACATCTAACCGGGTAAAAATGCAATTTTCCGCCATTGCGCATGAAATCAATCTTTAATCTTTTCGGCGATTGCTGCGGCGATGGCCGCACGATCGGCATCGCTATAATCGTCCGTATGCGTCTGAAAACTGAATGTGAATGTATCCGACTTTCCGTATCGCGGAATCAGATGCACATGATAATGGAACACACTCTGACCGGCGAGTATGCCGTTATTGTTCAGCAGATTAAGCGCCTGCGGATGAAAGGCCTCGTTGATGGCGGCCGCTATTTTCGGCACGCGGCGGAACAGTTTTGCCGCAATCTCAGGATCGAGGTGAAAAAGATCTTTCTGATGGATTTTCGGCACAACTAATGTATGTCCCTTTGTGACCTGACTGAGGTCAAGAAAAGCAAAAACATCGTTGTCTTCATAAACTTTCGCACTCGGTATGTCGCCGCGAATGATTTTGCAGAAGATGCAATCCGTCTCTTCAGTCATTGTACTCATCCCTTCGTTATTTCGGTCTATTGATGAATTGTTTTTATTTTATCACAAACTTGCCACAGGGGAATTCCATTCAGTAGAATAGACAAGAGAAAGACTACATTTTCCGACGCTGGTTTGGGCCGGAAAGATAAACAGGAGACGTATTCATTCATGGCTACTACACCGATTTTAACGGTTGATCATCTGATCGGAGGCTATTCACGACAACGTCCGGTGCTCCATGATCTTAATTTTTCAATGGAGCCCGGTGAGTTGGTCGGTCTGGTCGGTCTCAACGGTGCGGGGAAAAGTACGACGATCAAACATGTTCTCGGCTTCCTCAGGCCCTTTGCGGGCACGATCCAGATTGCAGGCCGGACTATTCTGCAGGATCGGACGGAATACCGGCGCCGTATCGCTTATGTGCCGGAGCTGCCGGAACTGTATGAACAGCTGACGCTCGAGGAACATCTCCAGTTGACGGCAATGGCCTATCGTCTCGATCGGACCACTTATGAAAAACGGAGCGATGAGTTGCTGCGTATGTTTCGAATGGAAAAGCGGCTGCACTGGTTCCCTGTTCATTTTTCCAAGGGAATGCGGCAAAAGGTCATGATCATGTGTGCGTTCTTGGCGCGCCCGGATCTGTACGTCGTCGATGAGCCGTTTGTCGGACTCGATCCGCTCGGCATCCAGTCGCTGCTTGATTTGATGGTGAAGATGAAGGAGGAGGGCGCGGCGATTTTAATGTCGACGCACATTCTTTCAATGGCCGAACAATACTGCGATCGGTTCATTTTTCTTCATGAAGGACGAATCCGGCTTCAAGGCACACTCGCGCAGATCCGTAAGCAAATCGGCGGCACGCAGCTATCGCTTCAAGACATCTATCTGGCACTGGCGAGGGGCGAGACGCCGTGAAACTGAATGAATTATGGAATCGACGTATGCGGGAAAACTTTGCACTGGAGTTGCGCTACTGGAATTTAATCGGCAAGAACAGTGGTTTGCTGATTTTTGTCTATGCGCTGATCATCATTGGCGGCGTGTATTATCAGCAGTGGCTGTCGCGTTTGCCGGCCGGCTTTCCCGGTGTGACGCTTGTTAGTGCGACGCTGGCTCTGCTTACGGTGCGTGCGCCGATTCGCAGTTTCGTCCGCCGGGCCGATCTCGTTTTTCTAACGCCTGCCGAAGCCGAACTGGCGCCTTATTTCCGGAAAAGCAAGCGGTACAGTTTGGCGGTGCAGAGTCTTTTTCTACTGATTGTTCTGCTCGTTCTCTCACCGATCCTTTTTCGCATGTGGGGGCAAGGAAGCCGGCCGATCGCCGCCGTCGCCGCCGTGCTGCTTGCATTAAAAGTGTGGAATATCGATTGCCGTTGGCAGGAATTGACGCTGCATCTGCCGGCCCGGACAGGCCTTCTTCGTTTTGCTTTAACGTTTGCGCTGATTTATGGGATTGCGGACCGGCTGGCACCTGTCTCTTATACACATCTCCGAGCCCACGAGACCCTAAGACATCT
>UQRJ01000134.1 GCA_900543345.1 uncultured Sporolactobacillus sp.
TTTTTTTTCAAGCAGAAGACGGCATACGAGACGTCTTAGGGTCTCGTGGGCTCGGAGATGTGTATAAGAGACAGGCTGAATACTTTCTTGACAAAATGAATGAATAAAACTATAATTCATTCAGAAGGAGCGATTGATTCATGGAAGCACGCCAGTCTGCCATTATCAAGGCAGCAATCCATCTTTTCCGCAGGCAGGGATTTGCGAAAACGAGTGTGGCGGCAATTTGCAGCGCGGCCGGTGTCGCGACCGGGTCATTTTACCGTTACTATCGGTCGAAAACAGAAATTTTCGTGGCCATCTATAACTTGGAGAATGAACGGGTCAAAAAGGAAATCCTCGATCGGATTAAATGGACGGATCCGCCGAAGGAAATAGCCAATGGCCTGATCAGTGAAATTTTTCAGGCGACAGCCGACAGCCGAATTCTTGGCGAGTGGTTGCAGCATTCATCGCTGAGTGAAACCATTGGCAAGCAAAATGAGGCGTCATGGCAAAACAATTATATCTATGCAACGCTGCGCGAAATCATTGACGCATGGATGCAAAAAGGACTGATCAAAGCGGAATTTACGAAAACACGCATTCTCGCGCTATTCAATGTCGTGATCGTTGTCGATTTGCATCGGTGGGAGCTGCAAATAACCGATTATGAACAGACGATACGCGATCTGGTCAACGCCATTCTGGACAGCGTGTTGAAGTAATATATTTTTGCCTATCTATGAATGAATAAAATATATATTCATTCATAAAAGGGGGGATGGGGAATTATGAATCGATCTGAACAGCGAACAAGGGGGCATCAGAGTATGGCAATTCTGGGATGGACATGCATTGTTCTCGGCGTGCTCACGGCAATATGGGGGTTTCAGCAGTACCCGGGCGGATGGTGGACGTTGGACTGGACGACGTATATGATTGGTTTTGCGGTTCTGGCGGCGGTCGGGTTGATCTTCTTGCACGCGCCGGTATGGCTGAGTAGCGGTGGACTGATCCTGACCTTGGCATTCTCGGTCTGGTTTGTGGTTCTGGCAGATATGCCGCTGATGGTGAAACTGATGAGTATTGTCGTCGAAATCGCGATCGCTGTCTGGCTGATCCTGTTAATTCTGCATCACCAATAAGCAATGGGCAATGATCGACGGCCATGCGGCAATCGTTGAGTCGGTGCGCCTGAAAAACCGGTGTTTGATTTTGCAGTTTATAGCAGCAGAGGACAATAATTTTTCAAGTGAGGTGAGTGAATATGGAGGGAATGGATAATAAATCGCCAGTACGCGCGGCTCGCCCCGCCGAGCGATTGGCGATCATTGCGATGTATAGCGGGCTTATACTCACAGCTGTGGCAATGCTCATCTTGTATGTCGATCATTTCACTGTCAATGTACTGGCCGCCCATATCGAGGTCGGCTATCCCTCATACAGTCGGGCGCGTATCGACTCGGCCGCCATGATCTATCTTGTTTACCTAACTATCGTCGGGGTGCTTGGCATCATGAGTTGGTTTTGGGTGATCTGGGGCGCTGGCAAAGGCAAACGATGGACCCGCTGGGTGGCAATGGGGATGTTTGTGCTCGGCACGACTGTTGCTCTGTTTAATCTGCTCGTCAGAGATACATCCGGAGACACCGGTTTGCCGCCGTTACTGGGCTGGGCCGGCATGCTACCGTGCCTGGCAGGAGGCCCGGCGGTCATCTTGCTGTGGAGAGCACGCCACGCTAAACGTTGAATGCGTATCCGCTTCACACTTTTTAATAATGATGGAGACAAGAGTGAGGAGGATGTCTGTGCGTATGTTTTGTTTCGGTAAACTCATCTGCTGTTTTTTTGGTGTTGACCTAGATCATAAACGCAAAGGGCAAAAAACAAGTCTCGATAATCAAAACATTTTGATAGTCATTAGCGATTTATTCCTATGACGTGAATCATTGAACTTTCGGGCAGATCGATGCAACTGAATCGGTCACCTGAAAGTTTTGCCATCGATTCGGCGGAAGAAACGTATAGGCCACGATTGATCCTCTGCACCATTTGCTTCAATTCACCTTTTTTGATCTCACCCACTGTGAATGCGGTTCGTGCTTCCGGTAGTAATGATGATTAATGCTTCACATCGACCGGAGCCGAACAAAGGCATTTTAATAGTCAACGGATGTGAAGGAGAAAAGCCATGCAAAGGAAGTTCCAAGGGTAACCGGCCTTGATAAGGGTGATTTAAAAAGTTAATTAATAGTTGACAACTATGAATAATAGGCATTAATATGATTTCAACGATTAGTTTTGAACAATTGTTGTCTATTTGACGAATATTTGATGAAATTCAAATGTGGAAAGGAGAGCAGATATGGCTTCGATCATTATTCTTTCAGGAAGTCCCTCATTGCATTCACACACGGAAGCCGCTCTACAATTTATCGGTAATATGTTGGCCCGTCGTCAATTTGAAGTCATCTATGTGTCGGTGCGGGATTTCAGTCCGACTGTGCTATCGAACGCTTTATTTGACAGTGCCGAAGTGAAAGATTTTGCTAGGCAAATTCAACAGACAGCGGCAATCGTAATTGGCACGCCGGTCTATAAGGCCACTTACACAGGCGTTCTGAAATCGCTTCTGGATCTTTTGCCGGAGGACGGTCTGGAAAACAAACCGATTTTACCGATTATGACGGGTGGGAGCAGCAGACATCTTTTAGCGATCGACTACGCATTTCATCCTTTACTGACGGAATTAAAAGCAGAACCGCTGCCCGGAATTTACATACTGGACAAACAAATCAGCACAACATCTCTGCCTGTTGTTCAGGATGAAGTACTCGTGCAGCGCATCCGCAAACAAGTGAATCGCCTAATCGAGGAAATGAATAGCCGCGAAACGGGCGATCCGATTGAACACTGAGGAGAACCGTTGACGGTAAAAAAAGAGGGATAACGGCAGCCGGCGAATGCCGCACACCTATTATCCGACAAAAAATTCTATTCACCTTACTCATTATACAAATGTCTCATGAAAAAATCACGCGGATAAAACCGGGAATCATTCAACCGTGGCCTTATGGCCGGTGAGTGATTCCCGGCGAGGGGGCATGAGCATGCAAGTAAAAGTCGATATCCAGGAAAAATCCTATTATAAGGGACAAAAGGTGACCCACGTGCTTGATGGTATTCATCTTGCTATTAATCAGGGTGAATTTTTGACCATTATTGGTCCGAGCGGCTGTGGCAAAAGTACGCTGCTCAAGATTATTGCCGGTCTCGATACAGATTATCGCGGCTCTGTTCAGATTGGTTCAGAGCGGATTACGAAACCGAGCGTGGAACAGGGGTTCATTTTTCAGGAACATCGATTATTTCCCTGGCAGACGGTTGAAAAAAACATTGCTGCCAATTTGTCGCTGAAAAACCCGGATGTACGTAAAAGAGTGGGCCAATTAATAGAAATCGTACGCCTGAAAGGATTTGAAAAGGCTTATCCAAAAGAATTATCCGGCGGCATGTCTCAGCGTGTGGCGATTGCTAGGGCCCTGCTGAGAAAACCGCGCGTGCTTTTACTGGACGAACCGTTCGGTGCGCTAGACGCGTTCACCCGTCAGCATTTGCAGGAAGTTTTACTGCAAATCTGGCAGGAAACAAAAACAACAATGATCTTTGTTACCCATGATTTGGACGAGTCCGTTTACCTGGCTAATCGCGTCGTCGTGATGGGGACGCGTCCGGGCCATATCCGGCGATTCATTCCCGTCGATTTGCCTTTCCCGCGTCAGCGGCTGCATCCTTCATTTCAAAGCATTAGGCAGAGTGTACTGCGGGAATTTGAAGGGACGACGCTTCAGCCGCAGATTCGTGAAAAAATCTAAAAGAGAATGGGGTGGGATCATGAAGAAACTTACCGCGATAGGAGCCGTCGTTGTTTTATTGCTGACCGCCGCTTTGTCGGGATGCGGATCGGATCAGGCGAATGGAAAAGGAAACAGCGGAGAAACGATTGTCAATATCGGCATTCAGCAAAATGTCGATCCGCTGCTATTGGCGAAAGAAAAGGGATGGTTCGAGGCAGCTTATAAGCAAGAAAACGCGAAAGTGAAGTGGACCGAATTTCAAAGCGGTCCACCGCAAATCGAAGCGATATCCGCCGGGCATCTGGACTTTTCCGGTGTTGGCAATTCACCGGTGATCTCGGCGCAGGCGGCCAATATTCCGTTCACCGAAATCGCCAATACGCGTACAGGCGGCAAATCGGATGCGCTTCTTGTTCATAAAGGCAGTGCGATTAAAAGGATCAAAGATCTGAAGGGAAAGAAAATTGCCGTTGCTAAGGGTAGCAGCGGATTCAATCTCTTGTATAAAACGCTGGAAAAAGCAGGATTAAAAGATTCGGATGTGCAGATTATTCAGCTTCAGCCGGATGAGGCACAATCCGCCTTCAATGCTAAGAAAGTTGACGCTTGGGCGATTTGGGAACCCTTTGTTTCCTTCGAAACGATTCAGCATCAGGCGGTCGTGTTGACCGATGAAGGCCGACTGGACTATCTGTCACCGAGTTTCTTGCTGGTGCGCACTCAATTTGCTAAAGATCATCCTGAGCTGGTCGTTACCTTTTTAAAAGTCTATGAAAAAGCACGCCTGTGGCAAAACAAGCATTTTGATCAGTCGGTAGCGATATATGCTAAAGCCAAAAAGTTGGATAAAAGGGTCGTTGCCCGTTCTTTAAAAAATAATCCTTCAATCAATAGTCCGATTTCAAACAAAATTATCCGTGCCCAGCAGCAAACGGCGGATTTCCAATATGGATTGAAGATCATCAAACAGAAAATCGATACCGGTAAAGTGGTCGACAATCAATACATCAAAAAAGCATTAAAACCATAAAAGGAGCTGAAAAAGATGAATCAAAATGCGGAATTGTCTGTTCCTTCGCTATCATCGGTAAAGAAGGCCCCTCTGCATCGAGCGAAAAAAAGTCATTGGCACAAAGTTATCATCGGTTTGATGGTTCCTCTAGTCATTTTAATTGTCTGGCAGCTGATCGGTTCGATGCGATGGGTAGCGAAAACGGTCTTGCCGACGCCGATGGACATTTTACTGGCCGGGAAAAGCCTGATTTTGTCGGGAATTTTGTTCAATGATCTGAGGATAAGCGTCATTCGTGCGGCCGTGGGCTTTCTGATCGGCGGAGGTTTAGGCCTGTTCTTCGGAATGCTGGTCGGCCTGTCGTCAAGATCCGAGAATTTACTCGATCCAAGCTTGCAAATGGTGCGGACGATTCCCCATCTAGCGATCGCACCGTTATTTATCTTATGGTTTGGCTTGGGAGACTTATCGAAGGTTTTGCTGATCGCTCTGGGCGCCTTCTTTCCGCTGTACGTCAACACGTTCCTGGGCATCCGCAGAGTAGATGCGAAGTTATTCGATGTGGCGAGAATTCTGGAATTCAGCAAATGGAAACAGATTCAATTGCTGATTTTACCGGCAGCGCTGCCGAATATCTTGCTGGGTGTCCGTTTATCGCTTGGTGCGGCATGGCTGTCGCTGGTCGTGGCGGAACTGATGGGTTCAACGGCAGGCGTCGGCTACATGATTATGGATGCTCGCCAGTTCAGTAACACCGACATTGTTTTCGTCGGCATCGTTATCTTCGCGTTTGTCGGCAAGCTGACGGATTCACTGGTCAGAATGCTGGAACGGCATTATCTGAAGTGGCAGGACACCTATAAAGGTCAGGCGTGAAAGCCTGAAAGGTGGTTCAAAAATAAAAAGTGAGGCGAATAACGATGGAATTTTATTGGTTTATTCCGTCACATGGTGACGGCCGGTACCTGGGCACGACTAAGGGAGGACGTACCGCTTCTTACGGCTATTTTAAACAAATCGCTCAGGCGGCGGATGAGCTGGGGTTCAAAGGTGTGCTGATCCCGACCGGCCAATCGTGCGAAGATCCCTGGCTGCTTGCCGCATCACTCGCCGCAGTCACGAAGCGTTTGCAATTTCTCGTTGCGCTTCGTCCCGGATTAATCTCGCCGACGCTGGCAGCCAGAATGACCGCAACGCTCGATCGCATTTCTGACGGACGGGCACTGGTCAATGTTGTGACAGGCGGTGATCCGGTTGAGCTTGCCGGTGACGGCCTGTTTCTGGACCATGACCGGAGATATGCGTTAACGGATGAATTTCTGACCATCTGGAAAGACCTTCTGCGAGGAGAAAAGGTTGATTTTGTCGGAAAGCATTTGCAAATCCGGGGCGGTCGTCTGCTTTACCCGCCTGTGCAGAAACCGTTTCCGCCGGTCTTTTTCGGCGGATCGTCGGAAGCCGGGATAAAAGTTGCGGCAAAACACGCCGATGTGTATCTGACCTGGGGAGAACCACCGGAACAAGCGGCGCAAAAAATAGCCAGAGTCAGAAAACTCGCTGAGGAACAGGGGAGAAAAGTAAGCTTTGGCATTCGTCTGCATATCATTGTTCGCGAAACAGAAGCAGAAGCTTGGCGGGCTGCAGATCGCCTGATCAGATTTGTTGATGAACGGGCAGTAAAGAAAGCGAAACAGGTACTCGGCAGATATGATTCGGTCGGGCAGCAACGGATGAGCCGACTTCATGAAGCAGGCAGTAAGAGCAGGCAGGCACTGGAAATCAGCCCTAATCTCTGGACAGGTGTCGGACTCGTGAGAGGCGGTGCGGGGACGGCACTTGTCGGCAGCGCCGAAAATGTGGCCAAAAAGGTCCTGGAGTATCAGCAGGCCGGCTTTGATCGTTTCATTTTATCGGGGTATCCACATTTAGAGGAAGCTTACCGAGTCGCCGAGCTTTTATTCCCCTTGCTGCCAATCAAATTCGCCAAAAAACCGATAACATTTAATTATGGGGAAATGATCGGTAATGCGCTGACACCCAGCTATTTGAAAACGGTAGATTAAGGTGGATAGTAATCGCAACGCAGCATTCTCGTGTCTAAAATCAAATAACGGTTACATGCGGCCATGAATGACAGATGAAAAAAGAAAAAGGTGCTGCTTCTCAACGACTTGACCAGCGAGGAGAAACGCATCTTTTTTTGCGTGTGTGGGAATTTAGGAACTATTCCTCTTTTTTCAATAACTAAAATAAGGATTCATTCGGCCGCGACCGAGTAAATCTTATGACAGAATCAAGCAATGCGAATGACGATTTTACCGGTTGCATGCTGGCTCTCGCTGCGTTCGTGTGCCTGGCGAAGCCCGTCTTCCGTGAATGGGAAGACCTGGTCAAGAACGACTTTCAAATCGCCGGTGGCCAGCATGCGCCCCATTTCTGCTAATTGCTGGCCGTTCGTTTGCAGCCACCAGTTGGAGACGAATTGATGCTTGAGTTTTGCCTGTTTTTGCTGCGTTTCCGTTGGTGCCGCGATAATCGATACCAACCGGCCGCCGCCTTTCAAGATTTGCAGGCCACCGTCCAAGTCGCCGACGGTATCGAATACGGCATCGACATTGTGCAAAACCGAGGTGATTGATGTTGTATGATAATTGATGACCTGCTTCGCCCCTAACCGTTTGAGCAGTTCAGTATCTGTCTCTTATACACATCTCCGAGCCCACGAGACCCTAAGACATCTC
>UQRJ01000135.1 GCA_900543345.1 uncultured Sporolactobacillus sp.
CTTAGGGTCTCGTGGGCTCGGAGATGTGTATAAGAGACAGGTGCCGAACGAACGATGAGATCCTGACCCAGCGTGGCAGCCGAGAGAAAACTTAAATATTCTCCGCCGCCGATCATATCGGGGCAATTATAATAATAGCCGTGCAGGCTTTGTGTCAATGTATTGGGAATCAATTGATTCAGTCCTTCCCCGTCCCATTGATGCCGCTTGTCCTGCAATCGTTCGACAAGCGGAGCGCCCGTATTTTTAAAGTTCGCCCGATATTCATTGTAAGGAAATTGCATGCCGAAGTGACCCCACGCCTGCGCCATATGATTGGCGTCCAAGCGCAGATCATTCAAATCGTCGTTACTCCAGTAGCGCGCATCGCCCGCATCGAATTTAAATCCGTCGATATGATATTGCTTTTGCAATGTACTGAGCTGCTCCTTCAGCCACCGGATCGCCTCCGGATGACTCATGTCCAATTGGGCCGATACGCCGTTCCACCATTCCCGGATTGCCGGACGGTGTTCCGAAGTATTGATCAACAGGCCCCGATCTCGCAGATACACATAGTGACGACTGTCGGCCGAGACAAACGGACATACCCAAAGCATGACCTTAAAGCCTTTTTGATGTAAATCGGTCACCATCGATGCCGGATCTGGAAAAGCGTCCGGTTTGAATTCCCAAGTTCCATAATCCTTCATCCAATTGTCATCGATCATCAACAGTCCAGCCGGAAAACCGTTGTTAATGATCTGATCGGCGTAGTCCATGACGCCGGCCTGCGTCTGATGATAGAGAAGTTCAATCCAAGTATTCCATTGCGGAACCCGGAAAAAAGTCTCCGGCGGCATGGCGCCCAATTGAAAAGTAGCTTTTGCCAATGCTTGTTGAGCATCTTTTAAGGTCTTGCCATCATGCCAAAGCATAATATCCGCTTTTGGTTTAATAACCATTTCATCGCCGATGACTTGCAGATTAAATGCATCTTTACTCCAGATCGCCCGTCCCTTGGTTGACAGCAGCGCGGGAGCAAGCTGATTATTTGTTAAATTGGGATTCATTTGCAAGCGATAGTCGGCGCCGCGTGTAAATGGATAATGCAGTCCGTCCTGTACTCGTCCGCCATACCAATATTCATTTTCCAAGATGGGGATTGTTAATTTTCTCGGAAGATCGACGTTAATGATGTTCATGTTCATGACGCGCCCTTCCTTTATCATTTTGTTCATCGCCTGTTAGTCAGTGGAGAATAAAAGAACATCAGCCGCGACGACTGCCGGCAATTGAGCATAGCTTCATCAACGCCGGTATGTCTTCAACATCCCATACCGGGAAAACCCACGGCGGTACCTGAGCGCTTTGCGGATCCGACCGTTTACTGACCTGCGGATTGGTCAGCCATATTGCAGACATCCCACTACGATTAGCGCCAAGGATATCCGTATCCCAGGTATTTCCAACCATGATTGCCTGCGTATGGTCAATTTTCAATTGATCAAGAACGAATCGAAAAGCTTTTTGATCCGGTTTTTGCATTTTACCGGGTTCAAGTTCGGATTGTGTTGCAAAAATATAAACAAAAAATCGATCGACATCCAGCCTTTTCATCGTTTCCTTGACAATTTGGCTATCGCTGCGGGCCGTATTACTAAAAATAGCCTGCTGATAACCCATTGTCTGTAATTGAATAAGCGTTTCCTTCACTTTCGGCCTTAACCGCACTTCCGGATAGTCATACAGCGGTTTCAAATCCATTCCGTCATGCGGACCGAAAATCAATGTATCTCCCAGATCCCAGATAATATGCGATATCATTTTTTCCCCGCCCTTCGTTTGGCTTAAATTCATTCATCCGCCCGCGGACCGCTCATCCGCAATTGAACAATCCGGTCGGCAATTAACAGTTCATCATCGCCGAAAATCATTTCTACCCTTAGGATAGCCCTTCTCGCTATCGTTGAAAAGGGTTTCTATTGTCAATGCTGCCTCCCCGACATTTCACCGGTATTTGATCTTCTTTGCCCGTCGGTTTTCCACTATTAGCGAATAAAGCCGCGATGCATGACAGCTCACAAGATGATTTCTCCGCTCTCGACTTAGTCAAACCAATCCACTAAATCTTTGATCCGACTACCGACACAATTTGTCCGTTCTTGTATACTGTTTATAGTGAACATTCGTAAAGATCACTGATCACTTAAATAAAAATTTATTAAATCAGGTGATGGAATTGAGTCGAATCGACAAACTGGCCAAACGGATGGTTGAAAACGACGTGCAGGCCGCCCTTGTGAGTAATCCGGTCAATGTGCGCTACCTCAGCGGATTTACCGGTGACGATTCTTATCTGATCGTCACTGCCCACGACGTTTACTTTATTACGGACGGAAGATTTACCGAACAGGCGGAGAATGAACTCAGTCCGAATACGAAAATTATCACCTGGAAACACTCATTGTTTGCCGAAGCGGTCGATGTGCTGAACAAACTGGACGGCAAACGATTCGGTTTCGAAGCTGATCAGCTGACCTACAGCACGGGAGCCCGTTTTAAAGCACAGGTGCAGGCTGAACTCGTTTCTATCAGCGGCTGGATCGAGAATCTGCGAGCGGTTAAAGACGAAAACGAAATTGCCAAAATCAGAGCGGCCGCTCGTATTGTCGATCAAACTTTTATTCACATACTGGACTTCATCCGCCCGGGGGTCACGGAAAAACGGATTGCCGCCGAAATGGAATATTATATGAAAAAAATGGGATCGGAAAAAACATCGTTTGAAACCATTGTTGTCTCGGGCGTCCGCACGTCTCTTCCGCACGGTGTGGCCGGCGACAAACCAATCGAACGGGGCGATCTGATCACGCTGGACTTCGGCGCCACCTATCAAGGGTATGTATCGGATATGACACGGACGATTGCCGTCGGCCGGCCGGATGAACAGTTGCAGGAGTCGTACGGACTTGTCCTGGAAGCGGAAAAAGCGGGCTTGGAAAAAGCGCAGCCGGGCATGACCAGCAAGGAACTGGATGCCGTTATCCGTGCGCCTTTTAAAAGAGAGCATAAAAATCAATATTTTATTCACGGCGCCGGCCATAGTATCGGGCTCGATATCCACGAATCGCCTTATATTAGTTTCCGTTCGGACCACATCTTTCGGGAAAATACAATCATGACCGTCGAACCGGGCCTCTATTTAGCAAATGTCGGCGGCATCCGTATCGAAGACGATGTTTTGATTAAAACAGGTAAGAACGAGATCTTGACACATGCCCCGAAGAGCGACTTGTTGATCCTTCCCTATTAATCGATGCAGGCAGAAAAAGTCACGGCAAAGCGCGGCTTTTTGTTTATTTATAGCACGCTTGAAAGCGATTACTAATTTTACGATATAGTCAATTTATCGGCAGGAGATGGTGACATTGCCGATTTTATTTCACGAAAAATCGGGAACGTTTCATTTATTTAACGACAAAGTTAGCTACATCATGTATATCATGCCAAACAAGCAGTTAGGTCAACTTTACTATGGGAAAAAATTAACGGATCGTGACGACTTCTCACACCTGTTTGAACTGGGCTTTCGCGATATGTCGCCGTGCGTCTACGAGGGAAACGATGTGTTTTCCCTGGAACAGGTGAAGCAGGAGTATCCGTCCTACGGATCGGGCGATTTGCGCCATTGTGCCTTCGAACTGGATCAAAAAAACGGCAGCCGCGTCACCGATTTTCAGTATCGTTCTCATCGCATTATCCGAGGGAAGCCGGAGCTTCCCGGGCTGCCCTCAACCTATGTCGAAGATAACGATGAAGCCGAAACGTTGGTTATTACGCTTGTCGACCGGCAGATCCATTGCCGAATCGAACTTTACTATAGCTTGTTTAAAGATTATCCGGCAATCACGCGCAGCGCGCGATTTATTAACGATGGAACGGAAACGATGATGCTAAATTCGGCCATGAGTCTGAACCTTGATTTGCCGGACGGCCGATACGACATGCTCGATTTGATCGGTGCCTGGGGCAGAGAGCGCCACATGCAGCGGCATCCGCTGCATCAGGGGCTGCAAAGCATTTATAGCCTGCGCGGACACAGCAGTCACAATTATAATCCCTTTTACGCACTAATGCGGCGGCATGCGGACGAATTCGCCGGCGAAGTGCTCGGCTTCAGCCTCGTCTACAGCGGCAATTTCCTCGGTCAAGTCGAAGTGGACAGTTTCCACGTGACACGCGTACAGCTCGGCATTCACCCGAACGGTTTCCGTTGGCGATTGAAACCGTCAGAGTCTTTTCAAACGCCGGAGGCCGTCATGGTTTACTCAGGCAGCGGCTTGAATAAAATGAGCCGAACCTTCCATAAGCTCTATCGGACCCGGCTGGCGCGGGGTTACTGGCGGGACCGGCCGCGTCCGATTCTGATCAACAACTGGGAGGCAACCTATATGAAATTCGACGAACCGAAGCTGCTGACGATCGCCGAAACGGCGGAAAAATTAGGCATTGAATTGTTCGTGCTCGACGACGGCTGGTTCGGCGAAAGAAACGACGACCGTTCCTCGCTCGGCGATTGGTTTGTCAATCGGCAAAAACTGCCGGATGGAATCGACGGTCTGGCCCGAAAAATAAATGCACTCGGCATGGCATTCGGTTTATGGTTCGAACCGGAAATGATTAGCAAACAAAGCAAGCTGTACCGCATCCATCCCGACTGGGTCATGGCCTCGCCCGACCGACCGATGAGTCCGGGACGTCATCAATATGTCCTCGATATGACCAAATCGGAAGTCGTCGACTATCTTGACACCATAATCGGCCGCATTCTGGAAAGCGCACCGATTTCATACGTCAAATGGGATATGAATCGTTCAATGGCGGAAGTTTTCTCGCAAGGAAAGCCCGCCGACTTCCAGGGAGAAGTCTATCACCGTTACATTTTGGGCGTTTACGAGCTGTACGAACGGCTCACCCGCCGTTTTCCCAAAATCCTGTTCGAATCATGTGCCAGCGGCGGCGGCCGCTTCGATCCCGGCATGCTCTATTATGCACCGCAGGCCTGGACAAGCGACGATACGGATGCCTTCGAACGGCTGAAAATCCAATACGGGACGTCGCTCGTCTATCCGCTGAGCACAATGGGCTGTCACGTTTCCGCGGTACCGAACCATCAAACGGCCCGCATCGTTTCACTCGAGGCCCGCGGTGCGATTGCGCTATTCGGCGCATTCGGCTACGAGCTCGATTTAAGCGTCTTGTCGGCCGAGGAGCGGCAGAAAATCAAAAACCAGATTGCCTTCGTCAAAAAATACCGCCGATTGATCATGGAAGGCGACTTTTATCGACTATTAAATCCTTTTCAGAGCAATGAAACGGGATGGATGGTTGTCTCACCCGATCGGCAAAAGGCAATCGTCGGTTATTATCGCACCTTAACTCGGGTTAACGTCGGCTATCCGCGCCTGAGACTGCGAGGTCTGACGGCACAGCGGCGCTACGTGATCAATGGAAAGCGGCAAAACAGCTATTACGGGGACGAACTGATGCAAATCGGACTTTTACTTAATGATACCACTTCCGGTGACTATCGGTCGAGAATCCCCAAAGGCGACTTTTTAGCGCGCCTTTTCGTTATTGAGGCCGTACAATAAACTCCAATAAGGAAAGAGGAATCCAGATGAGCCGAATCCATTCTGTCACCATTGAAGATGATTTCTGGCAAAAACGGACGGAGATCGTCCGCAACGACATGCTTCCGTTTCAGTGGCGCGTGCTTAACGATCAGGAACCGAAGGCAGCAAAAAGCGGTGTCATTCACAATTTTAAGATCGCCGCCGGTTTGGAAAAAGGCGAATTTTACGGCATGGTTTTTCAAGATACCGATTTGTATAAATGGCTCGAGGCCGTGGCTTATTCGCTAAGTCGCAAACCGGACAAGCAGCTGCGCCGGCAGGCCGATTCGGCAATCGATCTGATTGCCGCCGCGCAGCTTGACGACGGTTATATCGATACGTATTTTCAAGTGAAAGTCCCGCAATACCGCTGGAGCGACTTGGCGGACAACCACGAACTGTATTCGGCCGGACACTTGATCGAAGCCGGCGTCGCCTACTATCAGGCAACGAAAAATGAAAAAATCTATCAGATCATCACCAAATTGGCGGACGGGCTGGTCGCCCGCTTCGGTGAAGGAAAACGCAGAGGCGTCCCCGGCCACCCGGAAATCGAGTTGGCATTAATCCGTCTCTACCGGTTGACGAATCGTCGCGCTTATCTCGACCTGGCCCGCTATTTCGTCCTCGAGCGGGGAAAATCGCCGAATTATTTTATTGAAGAAGCCAGTGTGCGCAAAAGCAAAAACATTCCTTCATGGATCGATTTAAATTGGCACCACGGAATGATTCAGGACGAACCGGTCGATACGGCTTACCTGGTTGCCTCCCGTCCGCTGCTGGAACAGAACCATGTCGAGGGTCATGCCGTCCGTGCCGGCTACTTGTACAGCGCTTTAGCCGACTTAGCGAAAATCGATCGCGACCCGTCACTGCAAGCGGCCTCGGAGCGGCTCTGGGACGACGCTGTCAACCGCCAAATGTATATTGAGGGCGGTCTCGGGGCAACAGCGCGCAATGAAGGCTTTTCCTACGAATATGATCTGCCCAATGAAACGAATTATTGCGAAACGTGTGCCGCCGTCGCGCTTATTTTCTGGGGCAAAAGAATGCTGCAATTGGCCAGCGATGCGGAATACGGCGATGTCATCGAACGGGCATTGTATAATAATTGTCTTGGTTCAATGGCGCTGGATGGAAAAAGTTTTTACTATCGTAACGAATTGGAAATATGGGGAGAAAAAGTGAACAAGGCGGCCCGGCCGAAATGGCATAGTTGCGCCTGCTGTCCACCTAATCTGGCCCGACTCCTCCTGTCGCTGGAACGTTACATTTATCATTTTGACGATCAAACGCATACTTTATTTGTCGATCAATTCATCGGTAGTACGATCCGCCTAACGACTGCACGCGGCGACATCGCCGTTTGCCAGCAATCGACACTGCCGTGGGCGGGACAAGTAGATTTTACGTTCAAGCAAGTCATTCACGAACCGTTCAGTTTCGCAATGCGGACCCCGTCATGGAGTCCGCAAATCCAGATTGAATTAAACGGCCGCTCGCTCTACGAAGGGCCGGATTACAGGATTAATCGCGGCTATCTGATCTTACATCGCCGCTGGGACGCGGGCGATCGGATTGTGATCCATTTCGATATGAAGCCGAAACTGAACTTCGCGAATCTAAAAGTTAAGCAGGATGCCGGAAAAGTTGCCGTCACCAGAGGGCCGCTGCTTTATTGCGCGGAAGAAGAAGACAACGGCGATCGGCTCTGGACGTTACTTGTGCCGCAAAACGTGCATTTTTCCGAGCAATACGACGAGAACCTGCTCGGCGGCGTTGTCCGTCTCTCATTCGACGGATTCCGCGAGCTGAACTGTTCCGACGCATTGTACAGTTTTGCACCGCCACTGCGACGCACGCAGCCGATCCTGTCTCTTATACACATCTCCGAGCCCACGAGACCCTAAGACATCTCG
>UQRJ01000136.1 GCA_900543345.1 uncultured Sporolactobacillus sp.
CAAGGCTATTCGTCGGCAGCGTCAGATGTGTATAAGAGACAGATTCGGTGTCCGCCGGAAAAAACAAACGGCGCTTATTCCCTGCTGATCGGTGCACAAGGTTTTATTACCGGATTCAACCGTTTTGTCATCGACGATAGCGATCCGCTCAAAGACGGCTTCCTGATCAGGTGATCATGGATCTCATTGACCTTCCGCCCGCTTGATGCAAAATTGATAGTCGACTTTCGATCGTTTGATGGAAGCTCTACGGCCAATGATCCCCAAAAAATAATAGCCGCTCGAGATGCCGGGAAAAAACGACAATGAATCGCCGAAAAGACCGATTTCTCCGGCAAGCGACACTCTAAAAAGGTAAGCGAAGCCGATCAACCGCTTCACTCGCCTTTTTTCGTTCGACAACGCAGCACAAAGCAATAAGGCCTGGAAAACCATGAAATAGGATTCCAAGCCCTGCCCTTGTATAATAGCTGCTGCCATGTCAAAAATTCGCGCAATGACTTGAGAACTTCCGCCGATTCGGGCAAATGTATCATCTTCATATTAGTCCGATCAATTAAAAATCGATGTTCAAGCGGCGATTTACAATCCTGCCTGCTTGAACGCCTGCGTCAGGTCGGCAATTAAGTCGTCCGCACTTTCCAGACCGACGCTGAAACGCAGGAAACCGCGGGTACGGAATTGCGGCGGATAAAAATCGATGCGTTCGTCATTCGGACCGATGAAGACGATTAAACTTTCGTCATGACCGAGCGAGACGGCGGAAATGATGATCTTCAGTGAATTGACAAAACGGTTGATAACGTCCGGCTCGGCGTGAATACCGAATGAAAGCATACCGGAATACAAGTTCATTTGTTTCTTGGCAATCTCATGCTGCGGATGGCTTTTCAACCCCGGATAAGCGACAAAAGAGACAGCCTGGTACGATTCAAGAAATTCGGCGACTTTCTGTGCGGTTTCGCTATGCTGCTTCATACGCAGCGGCAAAGTGACGACGCCGCGCATGATCAGCCAGGCATTGAACGGGCTGATGCAGCCGCCGACGTTCACCATCGCTTCCGCTTTGATCTTATTAATCAGTTCCTTTTTCCCAATTACCGCACCGCCCATGGCGTCGCCGTGGCCGTTAATGTATTTCGTTAGACTGTGAACGACCAGATCCGCGCCGAGCGCGAGCGGTTGCTGCAAGTACGGCGAAGCAAACGTACTGTCGACCGACAATAGCGCGCCTGCCTGATGGGCAACCTTGGCAATCGCGGCGATATCGCTGATCCGGGTCGTTGGATTGCCCGGTGTCTCAATATGAATAAGTTTCGTGTTCGGGCGGATGGCACGGCGAACATTCTCCGGATCCGACGTATCGACCAGCGACGCCTCAATGCCGTATTTTTCCGGCAGATACTCGCTTAACAGCCTGTATACCGCTATGTACGAAATATCGGAGCAAATGACGTGATCCCCTTTTTTAAGCGAACTGAAAAAAACACCGAAAAGGGCGGAGACGCCGCTCGCCAATACGACACAGTCTTCGTCGCCTTCCAGCGAAGCCAGCCGTTGCTGAAGATAGATTTGATTGGCTCCGGTCGTCCGTGTATAAAATAAGCTGTTCGGATCGCTCCAATTGACCGTCGTCGCGTCGTCTGGAAGGCGATAACAATTCGCCATCGTAATCGGCCGGCGAATGGCTCCCGTTTCTTTGTCGGTCCCGTTACCGACATGAATGCACCGTGTGATGAAATCCGTTTCACTATAGTCGCTCATCTATTTCCGCCCCCTGAAAGAACTGAACTCACTTATTGTCATTGTAGACAAGTTCATCCGGGGGGTCAATCCTTATTCACAGTATTTTCATCTGTTTTTTATATTTTTACCGTAAAAAACTTGGCAAAGCCAGGCCTCTGGCGCCGGCCGAGCCTTGTTCTCATCCTATATTCCGATATTCCGAGTATAAAAAAATATCCGCCGGCGCGGATATCCTTCTTTTTAAAACGATATGGTCGTGTCGCCGAGTTTGGCGATCAGTTTCATATTTTCCCGATAATCGACCGGACAGATAATGACGTGCACATGCCCGGTGTCGTTCAGTGCCGTCTCCAATGCCGGACGGAGCTGATCCGCCCGATCGATATGATAGCCGATAGCGCCGAAGCTCTCTGCGTAGCGGACAAAATCGGGATTTTGAAAATCGACCTGCGAATGACGGTTCAACTCTAGATCCATTTTCCATTTGATCAGCCCGTACGCCGCGTCCTCCCAAATCAAGACGACCATATGAATATGCTCGCGGACGGCGGTCTCAATTTCCTGGGAATTCATCAGGAAACTGCCGTCGCCCATGATCGCGACGACGCGCTGCCGCGGTCGGGCCAATTTGACGCCAATCGCCCCGGGCAGTGCCCAGCCCATCGTCGACAGGCCGTTGTCGATGATACACGTTTGTGGCTGATAGGTCGGATACAGTCGTGCCATCCACATTTTGACCGCTCCGGTATCGACCAGGGCGATATCGTCATCACGCAGAGCCTTTCTCGTTTCATAGACGATTTTTTGCGGCTTCAGCGGGTACTGGTCGTCCGTCGCGCCGATCTCCAGCTCCTGCTGAACGTGCGTCTTGATTTTGCTCGGCTGCGAGTTGAACCGGATCGGGCGCTCTTCCAGTGCCTGAATCAGTGCCTCAAGGCTGGCATTGATATCGGCCACAATGTTTACCGTGACATTATAGTGCGTATCGGTATCTTCCTGAAAGGTATTCACATGAATGATTTTTTTATTGCAATGCGGATTTATTTTGACCGGATCGAATTGCTGAATGGAGAAACCGACCGTGATGATCAGATCCGATCGGTCAATCGCAAAATTACCGTAATCATGCCGCATAAAGCCGACCACGCCGAGCGCGTTTTGCTTGCGATCGCTGATGGCTCCTTTACCCTCAAACGTCGTCGCCACCGACACATTAAGCAGTTCGCTCAGCCGAACGAGATTTGCTTCCGCGTGTCCGCGAACAACGCCGTTCCCGGCCAGAATGATTGGATGCGCCGCTCGATGGATCAGGTCAACCGCCCGATCGACAATATTCCGCGTCGGCATCGTCATCGACTCGGCTGCCAGCGGGATCGGCCGCAGCGTATCCCGCACGGGCATCTCCTCCACGTCTTGAGGAAGGCTCAGATATGCGGCGCCCGGTTTTTTTCGCTTGGCTGCCGAAAAAGCCTTGCGGATTAATTCCGGGACGGAACCCGGGGTAAGAATGGTGCGTGAAAACTGGGTAATCGGCTTATAGAGTGAGACCAGATCAATCACCTGATGGGATTCTTTGTAAATCCGATTCAGGCCGCCCTGCGCACTGATTGCAACGATCGGCGTCGTGTTCAGCTCGGCATCGGCAACACCAAGTACCATATTCAACGCTCCAGGCCCGAGTGTCGCGACACAGACGCCCGGAATACCCGTCATCCTCCCGTAAAGGTCCGCCATGAATGCCGCGCCCTGTTCATGTCGAACCAGAATAAAACGGATGTTCGATTGATCGAGTGCGTCGATCAACCGAATGTTTTCCTCGCCGGGAATCCCGAAGGCGCAAGTCACTCCTTCGTTTTCCAGACACTCGACAATCAGTTGCGCAACATTTTTTTCTGTTGCCATTTCTGATATCCTTCCCCTGTAAAAAAATTTTTTATTTATCTTGAAATGAATGTGGCTTTGTTTTTTCAGAATACAACTTTTCACAGGCCACGGCAAGATGAACGCCCAGCAAGAAAAAGATCCGGAGCAATTGATCCGGATCGTTCCCTCATCGGCAAGCCTCAGCGCTGCTGTCCCCTCCGAAATGCTTTTTCCATTTCGCGTTGGGCAGAACGCTTTTTCATCATTTCCCGTTTATCATAGATCTTACGGCCTCTGCCAAGACCGATCAATACCTTGGCAAAACCGCTCCGAATGTATATTTTAAGCGGAATCAACGCATAGCCGGGTTTATCCGCCAGGGCGGCAAATTTATGAATTTCCCGGTCATGCATTAACAATTTCCGTGTCCTGAGCGGATCATGGTTGAAACGATTGCCTTCTTCATACGGACTGATATGCATATTATAAAGGAAAGCTTCGCCGTTTTCGATGCGGGCGAAAGCATCCTGAATATTAGCTCTACCGCGCCGAATCGACTTGATTTCCGTCCCGCGGAGTACCAGGCCGCATTCAACGGTTTGTTCAATAAAATAATCGTGGCGTGCCTTCCGGTTTTGTGCAAGCACCCGGCTCTCTTCTTTTGCCATTGTGGTTCACCTGCCTGAATGACGTTCATTTTTTTATTATAGGTTAATCGTCCGAACCGCCGCAAGTCGGGTTAGGGCCGCTATTTCTGCAATCCTTGATAAATCGCTTGGGCGACACCGTTCTGTGCACAGCTTAACGTGACCCAATCGGCGCGCCGCTTGATATCCTCGCCGGCATTCCCCATCGCAACGGCAGTACCGGCAACTTCGAACATTGACAGATCATTGTAATTATCGCCGACGGCCATGACATCGCTCAGCGGAATATCCAGATATCCGGCCAGTTGATACAAGGCGTTGCCTTTCGATACATTCGGCGCCATAATCTCGAAATTACCTGTTCCGCTTGAAACGATGCTGTATCGGTGCAGCGCTTCATAAGCAGCACGCATCTTATTTAGTTTTTCATCGTCAAATGAAAAGACGATGATTTTGTAAAAATCCGATCCTCTTGTCGCAAATTCACGCCAATCATCGAATACGCGATAAAATGCATCGCGCGACGCCCCTTGGAAACCGACGGAACGATCTTCATGCATATGCAGCCGATGCAGTTCACGATACAGCCATTTCTTCCCGTCGGACGGCACATAAATATGATGCGGCGTATACACCCCGAGATAAAATTGATGGGCAGTCAACTCGGCAATTCTTTCCAGCGCGTCCGATCGGTCCAGGTAATCGGCGCCCAGCAGCGTCCCGTCCATGGTGTGAATCGTCGCTCCGTTCGCCCCGATAATATGCATGTCGATGTCAGATTCGCTTAGTAAGTGGCGAACATCGAAAAAAGCCCGTCCGGAAGCAATCGCCAGCGTAACCCCTTTCGACCGCGCGTAGCGTAAGGCTTTCAGATTTTCCCAGCTGATGGTATGATTCTTATTTAGCAATGTTCCGTCCATGTCCAATGCAAGCAATTTCAGCATGAGCTATCCCCCTGTTTTTCTTCGTATCGCTACAGATGCTCGCGCCGCGCAAAATCGACAAAACGGAAACGATCCGCACGATGTCTTGATTCGGTAAACTGAAAAAGCTGCGTATTATCCAAAAAAACAAGGCTGCGGACAACGACAACGACCGGATTGTCTGTCAATGTTAGATAGCGTCTATCTTCGTCGGTTGCCTTTTCTACCGTGATTTGTTTTTTCGCAAAACCGATCTTCAGATTCAGTTCGTGTTCAATATAATCATAAAGCGAGTGCCGGCAAATATCTTCGGTTAGCATCGGCACAACATCCATGAGCAGATAATCTTTATCGAGAATTACCGTCTCTGCGCCGACTGATCGGGAACGGACGACCTTCCAGAGCTTCTGATCCGCATTCAGATTCATCATCTGGGTCAGCTTTTTATCCGGCTGAATCAATACCAGCTGATGCACATCCGTTTCCCATTTTTCGTCGGATCGATCGGCCAATTCTTTAAAACTGGTTATGCCGGAAACCGGAAAATCATAGCGACTGACATCAAGTACCACGGAACCCTTCCCGCGAATTTTCTGGATATATCCATGATTCGAAAGCAGAGCAAGCGCCCGGCGGACTGTCTCACGCGAGGCGCGAAACCGTTCGCCGAGTTCGCTTTCGGACGGCAGCAGGTCGCCCGCTTTAAATGCTTTGTCCTTAATCTGGCGAGCAAGTGTGCGGTAAATCGACATGAATTTATTTTCCTGCATCTGAATCACATTCCCCGGATTGCGCGCCGCTTCGGTTATCCTGAAAGCGAAATGGATCGCCTATTGTGCGAATAGCCGTCTATTTTCGGCACGGAAGTCATCTATCTATTTTATTATAACAAATGACGGGCAGCTTCATAACGATATCTTAACATATCAAAAATTAGTTAAAATACATGATTGATTGTAATGAATCTCGCCCTCAGCACTGTGTTCCCGCGCTCGGCCCGCCTAATCCCGCGCTCAGCTCATTTAATCCCGCGCTCAACCCACTTAATTCCGCGCTCAACCCACTTAATTCCGCGCTCAACCCATTTAATTCCGCGCTCAGCTCACTTAATCCCGCGCTTAGCTCACTTAATTCCGCATTCAACCACAGTTGCCTCATCGTATACCTTTATAGGCAGTAAAATGCCTTCCGAGGTCAGGATCTGACTCCGGAAGGCATTTATATTTTTAATCAGCCTAATCAGGCACGCACCGTACCCGGTTTCTCCGCCGGTTTGACTTCATCGGCTTTTTTCATCTTATCGTTGTAGCCCCAGACATAAGCAACGATGAAAGCGACTACAAGAGAAGCAACGCTAGCAAAGATAAAGCCCCAGAAACTGGCATCAATACCGATTTTCGGATTAATGAACGATGGAAAACCAATCAGCGAACCGGTGAAACCCCACATATTAACATGCAGCAAACCGGTAATAAAACCGCCGACGGCACTGCCGATCAGTCCGGAGACGAATACTCGGCGGTAACGCAAATTGACACCATAAATGGCCGGTTCGGTGACACCGCAAAACGCGGAAATAGCAGCGCCCCATGACAGCTCTTTTAATTCCGTCTTGCGCGACTTAATGGCAACGGCCAGGACCGCCGCACCTTGTGAAACCATCGTCTGACAAATAATGGCATTCAGATAACTATGGCCGGTCGTCGCAATGTCATTGGCAACAAGCGGAACAACACCCCAATGCAGGCCGAAAATAACGAGAATCTGATAAAAGCCGCCGATGAGCAGGCCAGAAACCCAACTGCTCTTCTGCAGACTCCAAGCAATGCCGCCTGCCAGTCCGTCGGCAAACCAAGTAATGACCGGTCCAGTGACCAACAACGTGATTGTGCTCACGACGAGAATTACAATCAACGGTGTAAAAATCATCCGCAAATAATCCGGCAACCAGCTTTTGACCCATTTTTCCAGCTTCATAGCCAGCCAGGCGGCAACAATCATTGGAAAAATCGAATAAGTATAGGAAACAAAAGGAAAATGTAAAGCGCCGATGCTCATAATATTCAGGCTCTTACCCGCCGCCGCCAGAATCGACGGATAAGCAATCGCACCGCCGATGACCGCTGAGATAATCGGGTTTCCGCCGAGCCGTTTGGCGGCCGTATAACCGATTAAAATCGGTAAGAAATAAAAAGCCGAGTCGCCCATCGCGTTCAGCAGCATGTAAGCATTTCCGCTGGCCGACAGCCAGTGAAACCCGGTGAACATCGCCAGCAAGCCTTTAAGAATACCGGCTGCAGCTAGAATACCGACGACTGGCGACAGCGAACCGGTTAACACCTGTCTCTTATACACATCTGACGCTGCCGACGAATAGCC